>JAITKE010000042.1 GCA_031278595.1 Puniceicoccales bacterium | reverse complement strand
GGTGTGGCCGGTGGGGGTGGGCGCAACGCACACTCCCCGTCCGTCCCCCGAGTACCGTGGTATGTGGGTTTTCACCGGCTGGGCCGGTGCGGCTGTTTTGCCCGCCGGGCCGGGGCTCCGGCCCGGCGGGGGCCCACTCCGTGGGCGATTCCTCCGGAATCCAAAGACAGCCGCAGCCCCAAGCCCCTCGGGTCTCTTCATCGGCTCCGAAAGAAGTGGAATAAAGCGCAGCGGCATTGGTTCCCTTTTAGGCCCGCGGACTTTCCGGGAAGGACTGCGGATTCCCCTGGAGGGATCGCGAACTCCCCAGGGCTGAGACAGTCGAATCCTTTCCTGATGCCGAATCTTTTTCCGGCCTGGGCGGATTGATGACCCCCCCCGAGACGATCATCTTAAGCCCGTCGGCGACGCTCATGTCCAGCTCGATGATGTCCTTCTTCGGCAGGAGGAGGAGGAAGCCCGTCGTCGGGTTGGGGGAGGTCGGCAGGAATATGTTCACCACATCCTGGCCGGTCCTGTCCTGGATCTCCCCCTTCGTCTCGCTGGTCAGAAAACCGATGCCGTAGGAGCCCCGGTAGGGAAATTCCACCAAAACGGTCTTGTGGAAGACGGAAGCGCTGTTCTGACGAAAGGTGTCGATGATCTGCTTGACGGTCTTGTAGACGACGTTGACCAGGGGCAGCTTCTCCATCAGCCGGTCGAAGCAGCGGAGGGCCCAGCGCCCGAACATATAGGTCGAGAGATAGCCGATCTCCGCGATCAGCAGCGCAAAGAGCAGGAGGGAGACGATGTAAATGCCCATGGCCAGAACGCCGTTCTCCGGTACGGAGACGTGGAAAACTCTCAGGAGAAGTCGGCAGATCGGCAGACCGATGTTCTTCAGCAGGAAGTCGATGATGAAGAGGGTGACGACCACCGGCAGCAGGGCGAAGATGCCGGTGAAAAACGCATTGCGTAGGGACTTGAACATAGGCCGGCCACTATGGGATGAGTCCTATTTTAGCAATACCCAATCCGAAATGCCACGGAAGAAAATCCGAAGTGCTGCGGAAGAAAAGTTTTGACAAGGAGTCAGAAGGCCCGAACCTAGGCCCCATCATTTATCACAGCCATGCCACGGGAGCCCATCATTTTGGAATGCACGGAGGCGCGGGCCGAGGGCAAGCCGGTTTCCCGCTACATGTCCTCGCGCAACAAGAAGCTCCAGACCGAGCGGGTCGAGAAGAGGAAGTACAATAAATTTCTCCGCCGGCACACGCTCCACCGCGAGATTAAAAAATAGGCCCGTAGGCGCACTGGGGATGCCGGACTTCGGGCGGCGAAGGGTCGAGATCCGCAACGACTGCCGTGGGTTAGCTTTTGGAGAAGCTTCCGTTCGGCAGGTCTTCCGCATCCTCGATGCCGAAGGGTTGTTCCGCCCACCGGCCGGCGATCTGTCCGTAGCCTTCGTCCCCCTCGCCCAGCTGCGCGCCCTGCACCTCCGCCACCTGGCCGATGATTCCGAAACGGATGTCCTGAGCTTTCCGGGGAATCCCGGCTGGTCCTTCGCGGGGGAAATCGTCGTCGCTCCGGCCATGGCCCATCGCCGGTGCCGGCACTGCGGCACCTCCTTTCCGGAGGAGCTGAGTCTCTACCTCGTCCACGGCTACCTCCACCTCGGCGGCCTAAATGACCTCGGGCCGGGCGAGGGCGAAAAAATGCGTCGGGCGGAGGAGGATTGCCTGCAAAGGCTCCGGCAGCACCGGGCCCTGCCAAAATTTCTCTGGCGAGGGAAATAGGCCGGAGGTGCTCAGAAGGTGTCGTCAAAAACAGGCAGCGACTTTCCATCTTATTTCATAGTTCATCTGATAGGTCGCTCCTCCTAGGAATCCTTTTTTCCATTTCCTCCCCTCTGCCTCTCTTTTCTCCTTTGTTTCTCTTTTATTTGACGGCATTCTCCAAGAGCTTTGTCGGTCCCGGTGGGGGCCGGCTTTCCAAAGGGAAAAACCAGGGCGGGTGGGTGGGTGGCTTTTCCCCTTTGGCCGCCCCCTGCGGCGCCCCCACCCACCCGCCCCGCGGCTTACGCCGCGTGGGCGCCGCGGGGGGCGGCAGATGCCTCCGGCGTCGAAAGCCGGCCCCAAAAAACGAGACCCTCCCGTAAACGCCCTTGTTGAATCTGACGACACTCTCCGGAATGACCCGGTGCCACCGACGAAGTCCTGAGGAGCAAAATAAGCCTCTCCGGCGAGAAAACTTGCAAAGAACGCTTGCCGGCGCGCGGAACGGCCCTTTCTTCTCTGGGAAAGGTTTGCCTCCGCCGGCGGACGGAGGGAGTCGTACATGCAGAATTTCTCCCAGCAATGCTTGGATCTGGCTCGGGCCATTTTGGGGCAGAGCCTACCGGCCATCACCGATGATGGGGAGATACGGCCGGTCGAAGGCGAGCCACCGGTCCCGACGGATGCCACCTATGCGGCCCTGGCATTGGGAGAGTATTACCGGATCACGCGAGAGCCCCATCTGGGCGACTTCGCCCTGATCCCGTTGGCGGCCCGCTGCTTCCAATCCCAGCTGCGCGGTGAGCCCCTGCCGGATGTGGATTTGAACTACCTGGCCCTGGCGCTCTTCGGCTTCGGGTCGACGCCGTCCAAAAATCCTCTCTGGCAGCAGCTCGGTCCGGAAACACAGGAACGTTTTAAAAAGCGCCTGCTCCAGCGCCACGACCCCCAGGCGGCCTGCAACCTCGCACGGGCCCTCATAGCTTTCGGCATGGGCTTTACGAAAAAGGACGAGACGACGCGAATCCTTACGGCCTTTCTGGAACGGGTGCGGGAAAACGCGTCCGGCGGCTTCATCGACCGCGCTCCGGAGGCGGGCATCGGTGGCAGCTACGACCTTATTGGCCTGTGGACGCTGAATTTCCTGCAGCAGGTGCTGCAGCGGCACATCAACGGCGAGGTCAGCCAGAATCTCCTTCCGAGCGTCCGGACGCAGATGGCCGGATATCTCCGCCTCCTGCCGGACCTCATCCGCCAGGACGGGCTTGCCTGGGCCTATGGGACGACGATGGGCTTCTATTCCCAACTCCTCGTGCTCCACGCCGTCCTGTCCGCCCTGTCCGCCGGCTGGATAGTCCACGAGCAACAGGGACTCTATGTGAGCCTGCTGCGCCGGCTCTTCCACTGCCTGTTTTCGCACTACATTGACCAGGGCCACGGGACGATCGTCATCCGCGATGGGGAGCGCAACGCGGCACCGGCCTTTTCGACACGCAAGGCCAATTTCGATGCGGTGCGCACCTTCTGCCAATGGGCGGATCTGGCCCAGAAAGTCCAGTGGCCGGCAGCCGGCGCCGAGCCGGAGGAGAAGACCAGCGGGCGCTTCATCCAGTTCATCCAGACGCCGAAGAAGGAGCAGGGAATTTTCGTCTACTGCAGCGCGGGCCAGAGGGCACACTACATCCTACCGCTCCTCTCGGGCCAGGGAAAGGGACTGGGCGAGAGCCTGGCATTTCCGCATTGCCCGGGGGTTTTCGACGCGCCGGCCGAAAGCTATCTGCCCCTTCTGCAGCCGGAATTGACCATCGACGGCCAGGCCTTCATCCCCTCGTTCTACGGCCGGAATTGCGGCAGCGGCATGGGCCTGAAGCGCTCCTTTTTCTTCCGCTACGAGCAGCCGGAATTGATCAGTAACCGGGAGATCATCGTTCCCGGTCTGGCCAGCTGCCGGGTGACCTGGACGTTTTTCGAGGACCGCATCGTGTCGGAATTTCTCTACACCGCGCCCCATCGGCTCAAGGTGGAGCAGCTGCGCTACATCATCGCGCTGTCGGCTCCCCATTCTTCGCACGCCATGTCCGGGCTGCGGCTGGGGGCGGAGAGCCTGCGGGCGGTGGTGGAAAAGGATGACTTCGGCATGAGCTGGCAGGAGCTCGTCACCGTGCGCGGCGATCCCCGGTACCGCACCGCCTACGGCCCCCTCCACTTCCTCCAAATCCTCTCGCGGCCGAATCCCCTCTTTCTTCTGCCGGGCAAGCCCTACCACCTCAAGGTCTCCTTCCAGCCGGACATCCTGGTTTCCTGAAAAAGGAGAGGATCTGTTGGGGGAGAGAAAAAATGCCGGCCGGCTACCTGTAAAGCAAAAGCTGGAGGCTAAGGGCTGTTTTTTGGGGTTTTTCTAGATTTGTTTTTTTGGGGCCGCCTTTGGCGTGAGGGGGAAACGAAAGGGGGCCCCTTTCGTTTCCCCCTCACGCGGCTCGCGGCGCGGAGCGCCGCGAGCCAGAAGCCTTGTCCGTTCCCAGGAGTCTTCGGGCGCCATGGCCTCTTTGCGGAGCAAAGACGGCGTCCCCCGCGTGGGAGGGTGGGTGGGAGCGGGGGACGCCGCGGTCGGGCGGCGCCCGGGGGGCCCGCGCCGGCCGCTAGACCCATGGGGGGACAAAACATGGGAACCCCGGGGTGCAAAAGGGGGCCCCCAAAAAAAAACTA
>JAITKE010000005.1 GCA_031278595.1 Puniceicoccales bacterium | reverse complement strand
ATGGCGATGACCGAGAGGTAAAAGCCCATGGCCAGAAGAATGGCCAGGAAGAGGTGGATAAAAATCTCGGCATGGGCGGATTTCACGGCGAGGGGCACGCCCAGCAGCACCATCGAAAGCGTGGCGAAGGCCATGACGATTTGCCTTTGGATCTGCAGCTGAATCGCCACGCGGCCCGCAAAATCGCCCCGCCGAATGGCCGCTCTCCTCGCCTCCAGCAGCTCGCCCAGACCCATGTATTTGAGCCTCGTTTGGCCCGAGCCGTAAGGAGCTAGGAGATTCCACAGGGGTAGTCGCAGATCCATGCGCTCGAAGAAAAGGCTCGGAATCGACGGCTCCGCAAAGCTCTCCGGCGCGTCACCGGGCCGTTTCTCGGCACTGCCCCTGTGAAGGCTCAGGAGCAGGCTGTCCTGGTCAGGGTCATAGCTTACCTCGGCCGATTCCGCCTGGGCGGTGGCCATCACCCGCTCCTGGGCATCCAGTTCCCAGACGTAGAAATTCTCCAGACGGGAACCCTGGCGGCGCTGGGCGAAGAGGATATGGCCCGGGAATTCGCGCACGAAGGTCCCGGGGCGGAAATAGCGCAGCGGGTCCTCCCGAACCATTTCCCTCAGCGAGCGCCGGTAGCCGGCGATGGACTTCGGCGCGTACTCGAAATTGATGAAGAGCGAGAGCAGCGTCGCCCCCAGGGCGATGAGGATTAGGGGCGATAGGATTTGAAAAAGGCTGATGCCGGCGCTTTTGATTAGAAGAATCTCGTTCCGGGAGGCCATTTTCCCCAAAGTCAGCAGGGTGCCGGTGAGAATGCCCAGGGGAAGCGCGTAGGAGATGACGGACGGGCTCAGGATGCAGAGGAATTTTAGGCTGCAAAAAAGGCTGATCTTCCCGTCGGCGAGCCGTTCGAGGACGTCCCGGATGGCGTTGCCGGAGAGGAGGACGAAGGCGAAGAGGGCCAGCGAAAGCGAGCTGTGGAAAAAACCTTCCCGAAAGACGTATGCCTGGAGAACCCTCACATTCGACAGAGAAGGGCTTACGACCCCATCGGCGAGGAAAATCATTCGCCTAGCCAGTCGGAGCGACCGTCGGAAGCTCACTTGACAAAAGCCCGGCAAGCGATTGCCTGGGCGGGGGTTTGGTGGCTGTAGCTCAGTCGGTTAGAGCATCGGATTGTGGTTCCGAGGGTCACCGGTTCGAATCCGGTTAGCCACCCCAGTGGAAATTGGGGAAGCGGCTTTGGGATAAGGAGGACTCGGAGTGCGGAGTATTGGGGCGCTGCTCTTTTGCTGAGTATTTTGGTATCGCTCTTTTCGGTGTTTCGGGCACTGGAAAGGATCAAGATCTCCTGCTGTGAGTGGGCAGTTATTTTGTCGAAAAGGCAGTTGTTTTAATCTATCCCGATGGCCCGGTCAGGGGATATCTCTGCTCTCCTCTGCTGGCTTCTTCCGCTGGTCTCTGCTTTGCTGGCTGGCTTTCGATGCCTCCGGCATCGGGCCCGCTCCGCGGGCCGCAAGGGACCAATGGCAGAAGCCATTTGTCCCTTGCAAAGCCAGCCAGCCCCCACCCACCCACCCCTCGGCCAGTCCAGGGCCTGGCCGAGGCAGAATCCGAAGAAGCGGGAGTAAAGATGAGAGACGAAAAATTTCCGAATTTCCGCACTTTTCCTCCGCCGTTTTTCCTCTTTTGCTTATGACCGCCCTGCCTTCCGTTTTTGCCCCTACGGGATCGGGATTGCCAGGCCTCAGCCATGCCTTCTTCAACGCCAGTCGATACGCGCGCCCTCCGGGCCTGGGCCGAGATCGACCTCGGGGCCCTGGAGCGCAATCTCACCCGCATCCGTCGCCGGCTCCCGGCCCACGTCCGTTACATCGCGGTGGTGAAGGCCGATGCCTACGGCCATGGCCTGCCGGCCATTGTCTCTCGGATGCTGAAGTCCGGTATCGACGCCTTCGGAGTGGCCAATGTGCAGGAAGGCGTCCGGATTCGCGAGCAGGGCATAGCCCTTCCGGTGCTCCTCCTGAGCCCGGTGCTGCCGGCGGAAGTCCCATCTTTATTCGAACATCACCTGATCCCCTTCGTGTCGAGTTTGGAAGAACTACGGCACCTGCGGCTCCGGGCGCAGGTGCATGGAGAGGCGATTTCCGTCCATCTGAAGGTGGACACGGGCATGGGGCGGGCCGGATTTTGGCATGAGGAGCCGGTGGAAGAGGCTTTGAGAACCTTTGAAACAGACCCCTGGCTCCGGATCACGGGCATCGCGACGCACTTCTCCTGCGCCGGTTCGGATTGGGCCCATACCGAGCTCCAGCGCCGACGCTTTGGCCATTGGCTGAAACGCTATGAAAAGGCCTGCGGCCTCCTGTCCCCGGAACTTTGGGTTCACGAGAGCGCCAGCTTTTCCCTGCCAAAAACCTGGGAAAATTCTCCCGGCAATGCCGTTCGCATCGGCGCACTGCAGTACGGCGTAGGGCCGGATGAGCAGCTGCCCTTCGTCCGCTCGCTGGCCCTGGAGCCGGTTCTGAGCTTCTACACTCGGGTCAGTTTGCTAAAAACGCTTCCGGCCGGAGTGCCGATCGGCTACGACGCCATGGCGACGACCGAACGAACGACGCGGATCGCGGTTCTGGGTGCCGGTTATGCCGATGGAATTTCGACCCATGCCTCCAACGTGGCCGAAGTCCTCATTCACGGCCAGCGATTCCAAGTCCTGGGCCGGGTGGCGATGGACCAGATTCTTCTCGATGTCACGGAGGCTAAAATGCCCCTTCAAGTGGGCGACCGCGTGACCTGGATCGGGCGCGACGGCGAGGACGAAATTACGGCCAACGAGTTCTGCCGCTGCTCGCAGCGCCTCATCCGCGAGTGCCTCTGCTCGATTTCCGCTCGAGTGCGGAGAGTGTATATCGGGTGAGCCTCAGAAGTATCCGTTTTCTGTCGCATAGCACCTCTGAGGTTGTGCGGAGTGTTCTGTCTTTTGCCGGCTTTGGATTCCTGTGGAATCGGGCAGTCGGCAAAAGCCACCACTGCCCCGCTGCCGCCTCACCCGCCGTCCTGTTTCTCTCCACCTCTTCCCTGCTTCCTCTGCCAAAGCCGGCAAGCGGATACTCAGCCGGAAAACCGAGCCATCGCCCCTGCTCCTCCCCAAGGCCTGCCTT
>JAITKE010000098.1 GCA_031278595.1 Puniceicoccales bacterium | reverse complement strand
TGTCGGGAGCACGTCCGGGAGCAGGTGGCCTATGTGCAGAAGCAGGGCGTGATTGCCGGCATGCCGAAAAAATTTCTCATCATCGGCTCCTCCACCGGCTATGGATTGGCGAGCCGCATCGTGGCGGCCATGGGCTGCCGGGCGGACAGCATCGGCGTGTTTTTCGAGCGGCCGGAGGAGGCGGACCACCCGGCTTCGGCCGGCTTCTACAACGCGCGGGCGCTGGATGCCTATGCGCGGGCCGAGGGCCTGCTGTCCGAGAGCCTCAACGGCGATGCGTTTTCCGATGTGGTCAAGGAAGAGGCCATCGGGCTCATCCGCCGACATCTGGGGCAGGTGGAAGCCGTCATCTACAGCCTGGCCTCTCCGCGGCGGACGGATCCCAGAACCGGCGAGATCTACCGCTCGGTGCTGAAGCCCATCGGCCAGCCCTTTCACGGCAAAACCGTTCATACCGACAAAAAGGAGGTCGGGGAAATTCGCCTGGAGCCCGCCAGCGAGGCAGAAATTCGCGAGACCATCCGGGTCATGGGGGGCGAGGACTGGCGGCACTGGCTGGAGGCCCTGCGTACGGCCGGTGTTTTGGCCAGGAATGTCCAGACCTGGGCCTATTCCTACATCGGGCCCGAGCTGACCCGGCCCATCTACGCCGACGGAACGATCGGGCGGGCGAAGCGGGATTTGGAGGAGACGGCCCGGCGTATCACAGAGGATTTATCGGGTCTGGAGGGTCGGGCCTTCATCGTCATCAACAAGGCCGTCGTGACCCAGGCCAGCTCGGCGATCCCGGTGGTGCCGCTCTACATGGCTATTTTGTTCAAGGTGATGAAGCAGAAGGGCCTGCACGAGGACTGCATCCAGCAGATGGACCGCCTCTTCCGCGAGCGGCTGGCTCGGGGAGAACAGGCGCTCCGGGATACGGAGGGCCGCCTCCGCCTGGACGACTGGGAGATGCGCCTCGACGTGCAGGAGGAGGTGAGGAGGCTTTGGCCGCAGATCACCACCGAGAACCTGGAGGAGCTTTCCGATTTCGCCGCTTACCAGCAGGATTTCCTAAAACTCTTCGGCTTCGGCCTTCCCCAGGTGGACTACGAAGCGGATACCCCGCTGGGCGTCGGTTAAGCCACTGGCTCTCGTTTTTTCCCGCCGGCGATCCGCGCTGGGCCTTCGGCCCAGCGCCTGCTGCGCGGAGCGCAGCAGCAAAGCTTAAAAGCTTTGGGATCGCCGGCGGGAAAAGACAGAGACCCAAAGCAGCAAACGTCCCGAAGAAGAAAGCCTTAAAAGCGGAGCGAGTGAAGCTTGGCTTCCCTCTCTCAGGAGAACTCGGCAGAGGGATACAAAAAAATGGGGATATTTTTAATTAAACTAGCAATTTTCCTCGCCACTTCGCGGTTTACGAAGGTTTGGCCGTCGCTTCATTAGCGCCTTCCAATCTTATGCCAGAATTGCGCTCGGGGCAGATCCAGACTCAGCGGCAGGTCCTGCTGCCGGCTTTGCTCCATTCGCTGCACTATCTGCAGTTGCCGTGGCCGGAGCTGGAGCCGGAGCTGCGGCGGCTTTGGGAAAGCAACCCCTGCGTCGACCTCATCATTTCGCCGAGAAGGGCGGGGGATGTGGGCTACGAAGCGGCTTCGGAGGGAAGAGAGGGGAGATGGGAGGAAAATCTAGCCGGTCGGGAATCGCTGGAGAATTATCTGGCCCATCAGGTGCCGGAGCTGGGGGAGGAGGAGAAAAAAATCTTTTCCTTTCTCGTCTCGCACCTCGATGAGCGCGGCTATCTGAAGGAATCGATGGAGGAGCTGGCCCGAGGAAGTCCCTGGACGGCCAAGGCCCTGGAGCCCGTGCGGGAGATCCTATGCTCGCTGGAACCCAAGGGCATCGGCGCCCAGGATACGGTCGACTGCTGGCTGGCACAGGTGGCGGAAGGACAGGCCCCGCTGCGGGAATTTCTGGTACTCAATCGGGAGGATCTTCTGGCCAAGCGCTACGGCCGCATTCTTCGGCGGATGCACTGGGATCGCCGGCAGCTGGCCCAGGCCCTGCGGGGACTGCGCGGCTTGGCGACGGCCCCGCTGAAGACCTGGTCGGAGGACGAGGCTCTACGGCGCGTGCCGGATATCTATTTTTCAAAAGATGAGGCGGGGAACTGGCGGCTACGCCTGGCGTCGGAAGCCTATACGCTGCGCTGGAGCGAGGGCTACAAGGATTGGCTGGCCGACGAGGGACAGCGGGGTGACCGAGCCGCCAGCGCCTATTTCCGTACCCAGCGGCAACTGGCCCGGCGCTGGATGCACGCGCTAGCGCAGCGGACGGCGACGCTGCGGCGCATCGGCGAGTCTATCCTGGAAAAGCAGCGCCCGTTCTTCGAAGAAGAAGATCATCCGCTGCAAGCCTGGCCCCAGAAGGAGGCGGCGGAGGAGTTGGGCCTGAATCCGGCTACGCTCTGTCGGGCCCTGCGGGGCAAGTACGCCGCCCTGCCCTGGGGAACACTGGCCCTGGTTGATTTTTTCCCGGGCGCCTGGAGGGGCGGCAACTCGGATATCCCCCTCCCGCAGATTCGCCGGCAGCTCCAGGAGTGGATCGCGGCGGAGGACAGGGAAAAACCTCTGAGCGACGGGGCCCTCGCGGAAAAATTTCGGGAGGAGCTGGGCTGGCCCATCCCCCGCCGCACCGTGGAGGCCCATCGCCGGCGCTGGGGCATTGCCCCTTCCAACGACCGCCGATACGGCCTATGACCATGCTGGAGCCGGAGATTTGGCCGAAGTTCACGCCGGGGCAGTGGGTCGGGGGAAAACGGCCGCCGGAGGCAGGCCCCTTCTGCCACGACAGCCGTCGTTGTCGGGCGGGAGAGATTTTCTTGGCCCTCAGAACCGAACGGGCGGATGGCCATGCCTTTGGGGCCGATGCACAGCGCCTGGGAGCATCGGCCGCCATCGTGGAGTCCTATCGGCAAGAGCTATCCCTGCCGCAGTTCCTCGTCCCATCTGTCCTACGGGCGGCGCAGGCCCTGGCCCGGGCCCATCGGTTCCAATGGGGGGAAAATGGCCGCCGTCCCCTGGTGGCCGTCGCCGGGAGCTATGGCAAGACCACGACGAAGGACATGCTGGCGCTGCTGCTGGGCCCCCGGACCCTGGCCACCTGCGGGAATGAGAACAATGCGCTGGGCATTTCCCTAACCTTAAGCCGGCTGGGGCCGGAGCACGCCCAGGCCGTCGTTGAGATCGGCGTCGACCATCCGGGGGAGATGGCGCTCGCCTCGGCGATGACGCGGCCCGAAGTGGGGGTGATGACCGGCATCGCCCCCGTGCACGCCGTCCACTTCCGCTCGCTGGAAGAGCTGGTGCAGGAAAAATTGGGCCTCCTGCGCGAGATCCAGGCCTCAGGTGGCAAGACCTACTTCCCCGCCTCCTGCCTGCTTCAGGCTCCCTTTCGCACCCTGGCCGACGCCGCCACCGTCCTCGTCTCTCGAAAAGAGGAGGAAAGTTTGGCCCGAGGCCTTCCCTCCGTCGTTTCCTGCGAGCTGCGGGAAGCCAGCTCGGAGCTCTGGCTGGATTTTGCAGCTGGCGAAGAGGTTTATGCCATTCCTCCTTTGTCGCGGGGGCAGGCCCAAAGCCTGGCCCTGGCGCTCTGCGTGGCGAGGGAGTGGGGATGCGCCCGGGGGGATTTACAGCGGCGCCTCCGGCAGTGGCGAGCTCCCTCGCAGCGCGGGCAGTGGAAATCCTGTTCCCTGGGCCGTGTCTATCTGGACTGCTACAACGCCAATCCGGTCACCCTGCGGGATGCGGTGGATTTCTTCCACCAAAAGACTTCCGCCGAGCGGCGCATCTGGGTGCTGGGCGGCATGCGGGAGCTGGGGATTTTTTCGGCGGAGGCCCATCGGCATCTGGGCAAAAGCCTTCCGCTCCGGCAAGGGGACGCGGTTCTTGGAATCGGTCATGAAATGGAGGAATGCCTGAAAATCCTGCGGGCTCGAGCCGTGGCGGGCGTCGAGCTCGAATATTCGGAGACAGGCGAAGGGGCCGGGGAGTGGCTCCGTTCCCACCGGGGCAGCTTTTTCGTCAAGGGCAGTCGCCATTACGCCCTGGAACGGCTCTTCGAGGGATTCTGGGATTGAGGCGATGCCCAGGTGCTTTGGGGCTCTGGATTTGAGGCGATGCTCCGTTGTTTCGGGTGTTTTTTCGCCGGCGATCCGCGCCGGGCCGAAGGCCCGGCGCCAGCTGCGCGGAGCGCAGCAGCAAAACTTAAAA
>JAITKE010000096.1 GCA_031278595.1 Puniceicoccales bacterium | reverse complement strand
CCGCGACGCGGGCATCAGAGCGGCCCCTGAAATGGCCATTTCATGGGCCGCTCTGCAAAGACAGCCACAACCCCATGCCCCCGCCAAAACCCGACCGGGCTAATACCAAGCCCTAGCCCTCTTCCTCGGCGATCTCCTCGACGCGGCTGACGGCAATGAGCCGGTCCTCCGGGGCCAGATGGATCAGGCGCACGCCCTGGGTCGCGCGGCCGATGATGCGAATGCCCTTGACCGGCACCCGGATGGCCTGGCCGGAAGAGGTGAACATCATAACCTCATCCTCCTCGCCGATGCTCAGCGCGGCGGCCACCTCGACCCCCTTGCCCATCTTGATCGCGGTGAGCCCCTGGCCGCCACGGCGCTGCTGGCGGTAGGCATCGAAGCGACTGCGCTTCCCGTAGCCATTATCGGCCGCCACCAAAAAGCTCGCCCGCTCGTCGACCGTCGTCATCGCCGCCACGGCATCGTAGACCCGAAGGCTGATCCCCTTGACCCCACGGGTCGAACGGCCCTGGTCCCGCAGGTCATTTTCCGAGAAGCGAATCGACATCCCCTTCCGCGTGATCAGCACGAGCTCGTCGGAACCCCCGGTCAGCTTCGCCCCGATCACCTCGTCCCCGCTGTCGACCCGAACGCCGATAATGCCCCCCTGGCGGCAACTGGCATAGTCCGACAGCGCCGTCTTTTTCACAATCCCGCAGCGGGTGCAGAGCACCAGAAACTGTTGCGGGGAAAAGTCCTGGAAGCACATCATCGCCGCGACGCGCTCCTCCGGCTTCAGCGCCAAGACATTGTGGATCGAGCGGCCCTTGGAGGTGCGCGAGCCCTCCGGCACCTCGTAGACCTTTTCGATGTAGATCCGCCCGTTGTTCATGATGAACATGACCGAGTCGTGGGTGCGGGCGGAGAAGAGGTGCTCGACGAAGTCCTCGTCGTGCTGGCCCGTTCCGATCACCCCCTTGCCTCCGCGCTTCTGGGAGCGGTAGGCGCTGAGCAGGGTGCGCTTGATGAAGCCCTGGTGGGTTACCGTGATCACGCAGGGCTCATTGGCGATGACATCCTCGATGTGGAACTCCCCTTCCGCCGGCACAATGCGGGTCAGGCGGGGCGTCGCGTAGAGCTTTCGCAGGGCCAGTACTTCCTCCTTCACCACCGCCAGCAGCTTCGCCTCCTGGCCCAAAACGGCGCGGTAGTTCTCGATAATAGCCGACAGCTCGCAGTACTCCTCATCGATTTTCTTCCGCTCCAGGCCGGTGAGCTGGTAGAGGCGGAGCTCCAAAATGGCATCGGCCTGCTGTTCACTGAAGGGATACTGCGCCCGCAGCTGCGCCTTCGCCTCCTCGCGGTTTTTGGACTCGCGGATGAGGCGCACGATCTCGTCCAGGTGCCGGAGGGCCAATCGGAAACCTTCCAAAATATGCGCGCGGGCCTCCGCCCTGCGCAAGCGAAAGGCCGTGCGGCGGTAGACCACCTCGCGGCGATGTTCGATGTAGCACTCCAGCATCTCCCGGATGTTCATCTGCCGCGGGCGCTGCTGATCCAGGGCGAGCAGAATCACGCCGAACGAGCTCTCCAGGGGGGTCAGCTGGAAGAGCTTGTTGATCACCACCCGGGACGATTCGCCCCGCTTCAGCTCGATGACGATACGGGTATGCTCGTCCGATTCGTCCCGCACATCGCTGACTTCGCTCAAAATTTTCTCATGGACCAGCTCGGCGATGCGGGTCACCAGCAGTGCGCGATTCACGTTGTAGGGAATCTCGCTGATGACCAGCTGCTCGCGCTCGTGGGGCAGGGTTTCCGGCTGGACGACCCCCCGCACCTTGATGATGCCACGGCCGGTTTTGAGGTATTGCAGGATGGGCTCGCGGCCGACCACCACCCCGCAGGTCGGAAAATCGGGACCCTGGATCATTTCCACGATTCGGTCGAGGGACAGGTCCGGCTGATCGATGAGCGCGACCATCGCGTCCACCAGCTCCCCGAGGTTATGGGGCGGGATATTGGTCGTCATCCCAACCGCAATGCCCGTCGAACCGTTCATCAGCAGGTGCGGCAGGGCGGAGGGCAGCACCGAGGGTTCGACCGTGCTCTCCTTGTAATTCGGCTGAAAATCGACCGTGCCCTCGTCGATGTCCTGCAGCAGCTCTTCCGAGAGCTTGCTCAGTTTGCACTCGGTGTAGCGGTAGGCCGCCGGCGGATCGCCGTCGATGGAGCCGAAGTTCCCCTGCGGCAGGATCAGCGGGTAGCGCATGACCCAGGACTGGGCCAGGCGGACGAGCGTGTCGTAGACGGAGGCATCCCCGTGCGGGTGATAGTTCTTCAGCACCTCCCCGACCACACCGGCGCACTTGTCGAAGGGACGGTTGCTCAGCAATCCCTCCCGCAGCATCGCGTAGAGCACCCGCCGCTGCACCGGTTTCAGCCCATCCCGCACATCCGGCAGGGCCCGGCTGATGATCACCGACATGGAGTAGTCGATGTAGGCCCGCTCCATGACCTCCGTGATGTTCGCCGGAATTACTTTATCGCTGCTCATCGTCATAGCTGGATTTTTTTGGGGAACTCACACATCGAGGCGCGAAACATTGAGGGCATTATCCTCAATGAAGGCCCGCCGGATCGGCACATCTTCCCCCATCAGCATCGAAAAGGTCGCTTCCGCCGCCGCTGCATCCTCAATCGACACCCTCAACAGGCGCCGGGCCGCCGGATCCATGGTCGTCTCGAAGAGCTGCTTAGGATTCATCTCGCCTAAACCCTTATAGCGCTGAATCGTCATTCCACGACGGCCCAGCTCGCGGATTTGGGCCACCAGTTCCAGAACCGAGTGCAGTCCCAGTCGCTCCTCCAAAACCTTTCCATTGCTGAAGAGGAGCCAATACTTCGCCTCCGCCGTTTCCGCAAAACTCGAGCCGTCGAGGCCCAGGGAGCTCAATTCTTGAAGGATTTTCGCCAGCGGGCGCGCTTCGAAGATTTCGTGGACGGAGATCCGCTGCCGCAGGGTCTGGCCATCGACGGAAATCTCGCGGGCGGCAACGCCCCCCGGCACCTCGTCGGAAAGGCCATAATCGGCATAGAAGCGCGAGCACTCCTCCTCATCCCATAAAAACCGAAAGCTCTCCTCGTGGCCCGTCCGCAGGCGGGCGATGAATCGGGGCAGGTCAAAGATTTTCTCCCGACACTGGTCCAGGTACGCGCTCAGCCGGCAGCCGCAGCGGGCGATGCCCTGTCCCAGGGCTTCCAGTCGGGCACAGGCATCGACGATTTTCCCCAAAGTCTCCGGATCAAAGCGATGGTCATCCGCAGCGCGCCGTAGGCTGACATCCGCCGAGCCGAGCTCCAGGAGGATGCGGTTCATCTCGGCATCGTTGTCCACGTAGCGCTCCTGCCGCTGCCGCTTGATGCGGTAGAGCGGTGGCTGGGCGATGTAGATGTAGCCCTTCTCGATGAGCTCCCGCATCTGGCGGAAGAAAAAGGTCAGCAGCAGGGTCTGGATGTGGGAACCGTCCACGTCGGCGTCGCTCATGATGATGATCTTGTGGTAGC
>JAITKE010000069.1 GCA_031278595.1 Puniceicoccales bacterium | reverse complement strand
GAACGGTGCTGCCTAGCTTCTCCTTTCAGTGAACACCCTAAAAAACGAAAACATTCCCGGCTTACGCTTTCTCTCAACGCATAAAAAATGAAACAACTCCAGCGATCCGCGCTGGGCTTTAAGCCCAGCGCCTGCTGCGCGGAGCGCAGCAGCAAAACTCGAAAGTTTTGGGATCGCTGGTGGGGAATAAACATCCCTTGCCTGATTCCCTCCTTCAAGGAGCGCACAAAAAAACGAGAATAGCACCAGCCCGTTTCCCCTTCCAGAGAATCCGCACAGGAAAATGGATAGGCCCTCAATGCCGTCGGCGCAGGAACTTGCTCTGGAATTTCTCGACCCGGCCGGCGGTATCGACAAGGCGCTTCTCGCCGGTGTAGGCCGGATGGGAATCGGAGGTCACGTCGCGGTAAATGAGCTCGTACTCCACCCCATCGATCAGCTCCTTGTTCCTGGAGCGCAGCGTCGAAATCGTCAGGAAACGCCGGCCGGTGGAGATGTCGCAGAAGCAGACCGGTCGGGCATCGGGATGGATCTCCTTTTTCATGACGACGACAAATTTTCCTCAGCCCTGGCGGGCCTTGAAGCGCGGATGACTCTTGCAGATGACGTAAATCCGTCCCTTGCGCCGCACGACCCGGCAGTCCGCATGGCGTCTCTTCAAGGACTTCAAAGACGACACGACCTTCATAACACCTCCGCCACTGTCTTCACGATACCCACAACACTTTTGCCACTGCCTCCATTAAGACCTCTGCCACGGATGAAGAAACCCCTTCACAGAACCAGAACCCTCTTCACAAAGCCTCTTGCCCATCAGCGCGGCATCTGGGCGCTCAACAAAGGGCTTATGCCACCGACGTCAAGGGATTTTTCGTCCCTTTTCCGTAGCTGGATACGGCTTTGTTCGATGCGCCTTCGGGGGGCCGGCTTTCAATTCCGAAGGAATTATGCCCGCTTCGCGGGCTCCCCAGAGGGCCCAGGACAAAGTCCTGGGCCCTCTGGGGGAAAGCCGGGAGCAGATCAGAGGAGCGAAGTGCGGAAGGCACTTTCCTTCCATTCGGGGATTGAAAGGCGAGGCTCCGGCCTACACAATGCGGGGCCTAGACCATGGAATCCGCCGAAATCCGCCGCAGTTTTCTGGAATTCTTCGCCGCGAAGGAGCACAAAATCCTCCCGTCGGCCTCGCTCTGGCCGGCCGTTCCCGATCTGCTCTTCACCAATGCCGGCATGAATCCCTTCGTGCCTTACTTTCTGGGCCAGCAGCCGAATCCCCATCCCCGCGTCGCCGATACCCAGAAATGCATCCGGGCGGGCGGGAAGCACAACGACCTGGAGGACGTGGGCTTCGACGGCTACCATCACACCTTTTTCGAGATGCTGGGCAACTGGTCCTTCGGCGACTATTTCAAGGCGGAGGCCATTCACTGGGCCTGGGAACTGCTGGTGAAGCACTGGCACTTCCCCAAGGAACGGCTCTACGCGACGGTCTACAGGCCCAAGGCGGGAGAGCCGGCGGATTTCGACGCGGAATCCCACAAGATCTGGACGCAGCTCTTTCGGCAAGAGGGTCTCGATGCCGACGCACATGTCCTGGGTTTCGGAGCGAAGGAGAATTTCTGGAGCATGGGGGAGACGGGGCCCTGCGGGCCGTGCTCCGAAATTCACATCGACCTCACGCCGGAGGGCTCCACGAAGGGTCAGCTCGTCAACCGAGGTGATCCGCGCTGCATCGAGATCTGGAATCTGGTCTTCATGCAGTTCCATCGCCCGAAGGATGGGGTCTTGGGCACGTTGCCCCAAAAGTGTGTCGACACCGGCATGGGCCTGGAGCGCGTCGCGGGAATTTTTGCCTCCACCGAGAACTTCACGCGCTTCGACCGAATGCCCTCCAACTACGACGGTGACCTGTTTCGGGACATTTTCCAAGAACTCTCCGGGCTCTCGGGCTGGGCCTACGGCGGGCATTTTGCCCCCAGTCGCCAGACCCAGCTGAGCCGGGAAGAATTCCACGACTTCGCCTTTCGGGTTATGGCCGACCACCTCCGGGCTCTGTGCTTCGCCATCGCCGATGGCATTTTTCCGAGCAACGAAGGGCGGGGCTATGTCCTGCGCCGCATCCTGAGGCGGGCGGTTTTTTTCGGCCAAAAGCTTCGGTTGCCGGAAAAATTTCTCGTCCCCCTCATTCCCGGTCTGATCGAAAAGATGGGAACTGTTTTCCCGGAACTGCGGGAGCGACAGGGCACCATCACCAACTTCATAGGGGCCGAGGAGGCCCGTTTCGAGGAGACCCTCGAGCGCGGCCTGGCGCTTTTCGAGGACTGCTGCCGGCGGGCCGGCGGAGGTATCCTGTCCGGCGAAGAGGCCTTCAAGCTTTACGACACCTACGGTTTCCCCCTCGACCTCACCCGGCTCTTGGCCGAAGGCAAGGGCCTGAAGGTCGACACGGCCGGCTTTGAGGAGAGGATGGAGGAGCAGCGCGCGCGCTCACCGAGCATAACTCAGGGGACGTGGAGCGTCTCCTCCCATGCGGCTGCGAAGGGGGGAACCGAATTTTGCGGTTACGAACATGACCAGAAAGCGTTCAGCGAAGACGGTGAAAAGGCGAAAATTATCGAACTGTCTTCGGAGGACGGGAAGGTCGAATCCATCACCACAGATCGAACACCTTTCTACACCGAAATGGGCGGCCAAATAGGAGATGTGGGGATATTTTCGCTCCTATCTGTGAATGAGAAGTGGGAAAAATTAAAGGGCAGGACGTGGAAAATTGCCAGAACCCACCGCACACAAAACGGTCAGATTGAGCATTATCTCAGTGAAGAGGATCCCATTATCTGCGAAACCGAAGAGCAGCTAGCCTGGCTCAAGGGAGCAGAAGTCAGACTAGAAGTCGATCTGCCGAGGCGTCTGGCCATCGAACGGCACCACACGGCGACCCATCTCCTGCAGGCGGCCTTGCGGAAGATTTTGGGGGAGCACGTCCAGCAGGCGGGTTCGCTTGTGGGGGATCAGAAATTGCGCTTCGATTTCGCCCATTTCGCGGCCATCCCTCCGGAAACCCTCGAGGCCATCGAGGAAACGGTCCAGAGTTGGATTTTTTCCAATCAAAAGGTTCACAGCTACGAAACGGACTTCGACCGGATACCCGAGGGCTGTATCGCTTTTTTCCGGGAGAGCTATGGCGAAAAGGTGCGCGTCGTCGACATCGCCGGCCTCTCGACCGAGCTCTGCGGCGGTTGCCATGTGCGGGCATTGGGCGAAATCGGCCTTTTTAAAATTTTGGGTGAATCCGCCATTTCCTCCGGCGTGCGGCGCATCGAAGCCATCGCCGGTACCCTCGCCTGGCAATGGGCCCGAAGTCGGGACAAGATACTGGAAAAGCTGAGGCGGAGCCTGTCCGTCGACAGAGATGAAGCCATTTTGAAAAGGCTTGAGCAGCTCCATGAAGAGAAGCGCCTCCTGGAGATGGAATATGCGGCCCATCGCCTCAGCAGCACCGTGCAAATGCTCCATTCCAGGAAAAAATCCTACCCACAGGGAGAACTCGTCTGCGCAGCGGTCCCTATTTTCGCCTCCGCCGCCGCCTTTGCGGGGCAGGACAAGGAAAGATCTCTTTCCTTGCCCTGCCTCGGGGCCCGCCCGCAGGGTAGGGTGGGTGGGGAGGGCGGGCCGGGCCCGAAGGGCCCCAAAGGCGGCGGCGCCAAGCGAATCCCTATGGGACAGAATGTTCGCGAATACACGACGGCCCTGCTGAAGACCTCCTCGTCCGGATTGCCGCCATTGCAAAATGGCCTCATCTTCCTGCTATATCCCGTTTCAGAGCAGCCCAACGCCTCCTGGAACCTAAGCCTGCACCTCGATCCAGCCTGGGTCCAAAAGGGTTTTGAGGCCAAGCCCTGTCTGGAGAAGATCGAAAAATCCCTCGTAGCCCATTTGAGGGACAGGAAAGCCCTGGGGGGAGATTTCAAGGAATGGTGCACGGCGAAGGGAAAGGATTTCGCCTCCGGTGGTACTCTGCCGATTCCGGAAGAGTGGATGGAGGAGGTCGAGGAGTACTGCCAGCGGCAGATCATCGAGCTCTTCGGCCTGAAGGAAGCTTAGAGGGCATTCGGAAGTGTTGATAGCTGGCATTCGGAGATTGGAGGCTTAGCTAGCTTTTGAGGTGTTTTTGTGCGCCGCCTTGGCGAGGACTGGCCGTGGGGGGGGGCTTCGCCCCCGCAGCCAGTCCTCGCCGTCCGCGCAGCGGACGGGAGCCCGCAGGGCTCCAAGGCGGCGCAGCGGGGAGATTTTGGCGGCGACATCTTTAAATTTTAGCGGTGGAATCTTCACTCCATCAGCGCCAGAATCTCGGCCCCGATGGCGTCGCAGCGCAGGAGGCCCTCGAGGGTGAGAGAATACCGGGATGACGCCGAGGGAAACGGGCAGCCGGCATCGTCGAGGGCGAGGGACTATCGGGATGATGCCGGGGAGCACATATAGCCGGCATCGATGAGTGTTTGGAAAAAGCCTTCCAGGGGAGCCAGGGACATACTCCCGACGAGTGGGGTGCGCGATGGGCTGGAGGTATTGGGGGCCGGCTTTGCCCGAGGGGAAAAGGGGCGGGGCCCCTTTTCCCCTCGGGCGGCCCGCGCAGCGGGCCCGATGCCGGAGGCATCGAAAGCCGGCCCCAAACGCCTCTGCAGGAGGCCGAGGTCGATGCCCTCCTTTAGGCGTAGGCCGAAAATGCAGCTGTCGGTAAAAAGAATTCGCTCGTCGAGGACTTTTTCCAGGGTAAAGGAGGGCGTTCCCTCCCGTAGGGCCTGGGCCCAGCGCCGGAGAGAGGGGTACTGGGTGTAGCGCCGGCGATCGTACTGCGAGCTGGCGGAGGGGCCGAGGCCAATCCAGTCCGCCATCCGCCAGGTGTGGAGGTTATGCCGTGATTCGCGACCCGGGAGGCAGAAGTTGGAAACCTCGTACTGCCGATAACCGGCGGATTCCAGGAATTCCACCGTCAATCGATAGAAGTCCCGCTCCCGCTCGAGCGCCGCTTCCGTCGGCGGCCCGGCGGAACGATTCATCTTCGCGTCGCCTTCCAGGCTTAGGTTGTAGGTGGAAATATGCTCCGGCCGGAGCCGAATGGCCGCTCTCAGGTCCTCTTCCCATTCCGTCAGCGTCTGGTCCGGAATCGCAAAAATGAGGTCCAGTCCCAGATTACCAAAGCCGCAATGGCGCAGGGCGTCGTAGGCCCTAAAGACCTGTTCTGGATTCTGCCGCCGGCCGAGCCGCCGCAGAGTTTTTGGAAAAAAGCTCTGCACGCCCATCGAAAGCCGATTCACGCCCAGGCCCCGCAGGGCGAGCAATTTCTCCACCCGAACCGTATTCGGGGCCAATTCCACCGTCCACTCCATCGGCGGACTGTAGAAGGGCAGGGCCTGAATCGCATTCCCGATGAGCAGGAGGTCGTTCGGAGTCAGCACTCCCGGCGTACCACCTCCCCAGTAAATCGTGTCCGGCGGGCGCGTCAGGGCCAGATCTTCCAGCGAACGGCGGATCCCCCAGAGATAGAGCTCGATGGCCGAGCGGCGGGGCTCCTCCCGGTAGAAGGCGCAGTAGTCGCAGCGGTGGGCGCAGAACGGGACATGCAGGTAAAGTCCCAACGGCGTTCTCCCGACAGCTTGTGCTTGCATGATACACCGGAAGCCTTTACCCTGAAGGCTGACTGGGCATTTTTATGAAGAATCGATTTCTGAAGCTCTCCTGTCTGTCGGCACTAGGGCTATTGTCGGCCTGCCGGACGACCATCGATAATCTGACGCCCGCTCGTCTGCCGCAGAATTCCTCCCATATCTACACCATGACGATGGCGGTTCACGTGCCAAGCCGCGAAGTCATTCCCCAGAGCCTGCGCCCCTTCATCGTCATCGACGGGAAACGACAGCCCATGAAACGGAGCGAGCTGGGGGACAGGATCTTCGTCTGCGACTACCGCTTTTCGCCCCAGCGCGACCGTGCCCATTATTACTACGAACTGGAGTACGATGTCTGTTCCGGTCGGGAGGTGGTGACCAAGACGGAGCGTTCCCAGCTCTACGAGTTTCAGATTTCGAACCGCTGCCTCCTGTCCCTCGACGCCTGCCGGGGTATTTCGGGCACCAAGGTCGTAGTCCTGGGTCGTGGTTTCCGCCGCGATGACCGCGTCGTCTTCGACGACAGGCTGGCGGAAACGCGGGTGTTCAACGACCATATGATGGAGTTCATCGTCCCGCCGGTGGAGGCGGACAGGAACTACCGTTTGACGCTGCAGGGGAGCGGAGGCTCCCTAGATCTGGGCGATTTCTTCGTCGACCCGGCGCCGATCTACGCCTCACCGGAGACCCTACGGCTGTCCGGGTTCGAGCGGCAGAGCCTTGCCTTCCGAGTGGATCATCCCGTGCCTTCCAGTGGCCTATACCTCAACGTGACGACGGACATTCCGGAGGACATCGTGATGCCGGAGGTCTCGATTCCCGGAGGGCAATGCTCGGCGGAAACCCAAATTTCCGGCATGGGCTACCGGGCTCAGGGCTCCCTCTTCGTCACCGCTCCCGGGTACCAGCTGCTCCTCATTCCGGTGAACGTCGAGGGCAGGGCGAAGGAAGCCGCCGTCGCCCCAGAGGCCACCGTTTTGGAGTCTTTTCCCGGAGAGACGGCTCCACAAGCCTCTTCCATCGAGCTCAGCCCCCATGGCGACGAAGATGTGATCGTCATCGAGTGAAACCTTCTTTGGTGCCCCTGTCCTCAGGGTGCGAAGATGGGATTGTCATCGAGTAAAAAGTCCCTAGACTTCGGCGAAGTCGAGTCTTCGTAGACATTTTGGGAAGGATATGCGGAATGGGAAATTTTTCTCCGGTTCGTTAAGGACGCACTCTAGAGGGTGTCGTCAAACAAAAGGTTGACAAAGAGAAAAAGAGAGGAAGGGAATGAAAAAAGGACACCTAGGACCTATCAGATGAATTAGGGAACAAGATGAAGAAGTTGCTGCCTGATTTGACGACGCCCTCTAGGATTTCAGGGATGACGCTGATCGAGATGATGACGGTCGTCTCCATCATGCTGATTTTGATGATGATCATCGTGCCGGCCGTGAACTCGGCCCGTCTCTCGGTGATGCAGAAGCAGGGACAGATGCAGTTCCAGCGATTCATCCATGCCCTGCGCGATTATTATGCGGAATACCAGACTTACCCGCCTTTTCTCGACACGACTGAAGCCGTTGCCGCGCTCAATCCCTTCGGCCTATACAGCAGCGGTGGGGAAAACAGCAAAAACTTCATCCGTGCCCTGACGGGGAAGGAGCCCGGAGGGGCAGAGCTCTCCGCCGGGAGTTTATACCTCAACCCCAAGCGCCTCGTGTTTCTGGAAATCGTCCCGGAGGACTTGTTCAAAACGCCGACGGGGGATAGGGACGAGAACCAAATTGCGGATATTTTTAATAATACGCAGATATTCATCGTCGCGGAAAACCCTTCCGACCAGGACAGGCGCATTCCGCAATCTCTCTTCACCGGAATTCATGCCCCCATGCAGGCCTATGTGCCGGCGGCGGGGCTGCTGAGTGACCTGGCGATTTGGTCCATCGACCCCAATGACTCGAAGA
>JAITKE010000064.1 GCA_031278595.1 Puniceicoccales bacterium | reverse complement strand
GGACGGAGGCCGATGACCTCATCGCATCGACGCTGGAGCGCCGGGCTTCACCCAATTGCGAATGCTTCGTCGCTAGTGCGGACAAGGACTTGGCCCAGTGCGTCGCGGAGGGCATTGTTCTCCTGCGGCCATCGGCGCAGCCTCAGGCCCCCTGGTCCTCCTTCGATGCGGAGGCGATTCGGCGGCACTGGGGCATTAGGCCGGCCCAGATGGTCGATTACCTCGCCCTGGTCGGCGATGCGTCGGACAATATCCCGGGGGTGTCGGGGGTCGGGCCCAAGACCGCCCAGAGATGGCTCCAGGCCTTCGATTCCATCGAGGGAATTTACCGAAACCTGGAAAAGCTCCGCCCGAGGCGCTTCGGCCAAATGCTTCCCCAGCAGCGGGAGCTCCTGGCCCGAAACCGCCAGTTGGTCCGCCTCGACCATCGGCTGCCCGTTCCCGACGAATGCCCGCCGCTGGAGCCCCAGGTGGATGCATTGATCGCTTTGCTGGAGCAATTGGGTCTCCAGGCTCTGGCCGCCCAAGCCCGCCGGCGCTACGGCTCCGGGGCCCAGCCGGGGCAATTATCGCTCGCATTCTGAGGGATTTTCGGCTAGACTTGGGCTGAGGATGGCCAGAAGAGGGAACTTTTTTTCTCTTTCCTCCCGGAGTTTTCTTCTCTCCCAGTGCTGTCGTGGAGGAAGAGGGAAGGGTGGGCTGGCTGTGGGTTGGCCATGGCCGCTGTCTTTGGCTCCCAAAGGGAGCGGCCCGCGGAGCGGGCCCCAGCACCGCCGGAGGGGAATACCTTCCCCTCCGGTGGCGCTGCAAAGACAGCGGCCAGGCCCCAGCGAAATCCCCAGATTCAAACTCCGAACCCAAGTCCCAACAAAACCCAGGGCCAAATTCCGTCTCAGAGCCCAACAAAATCCCCAGGTTCGAGCTCCGTCTCAGGCCCAAGCTCCGCCCCAGGTTCGAGCTCCAAGGGGGGCTGGCTTTCGATTCCTTCGGAATCGGGCCCGCTGCGCGGGCCGCCCCGAGAGGGAGGGCGCTCCGCCCTCCCCCTCGGGGCAAAGCCAGCCCCAAACAACCAGCCTCCAACCAGCCCCCAGGACAAAAGCTCCCGAGACAAAACCAACCCCACAGGCAACGAAGGCCGGTCTCGACAAGCCCCCAAAACCTCGAGCCAGTCTTGACAACGCCCCCGAAGGCTTAGGCAGAGAACGAGCGGCATGAGAAACTTACGGGATGAGGGATATCTCCCCGGTTTCAGGTCCCGGGCGATCGGGAACGGCCGGCGCTTGACCCTGGGGAAACTCGTCGCCGGCGGCCTCGCCCTCGTCCTCCCCAACGCCCCGGCCGAGCTGGCCGAAAGAAACACCCCCCTGCTCCGGTACGTGGAGCGGCAGTCTCCGGTGACGGAGTTCTGGGGCGCGGTAGGACCCTTTTCGGCCGGCCAGGCCGTCTTCCCTCTGGCTCTTTTTTCCTATCTCTCCGCGGAGGAAGAGGCCCCCTTCGACCTCGTCCCCTTGAAGGGCCCCTGGCCCGCGGTGGCGACCGAACCCCCAAGAATCCTGGGCTGGATGGAATCGCTCGCCACCGGTCCGGAACCGGCCGAGGCCCAGGAAAGTTTCCTCCGCGACTCGCTGCCGCTCCTCCAGACACTCAGCCGCCTGCTCCATTTCGAGGAACGGCCCATCCGGAATGCCCGGCAAGTGGAAAGGGCAAGAATCCTGGCCTCGACCGAGCGCATTCCCAACGATTTTGGGGTTCTAACCGCCCTTCGGGAATCGCTCTCGGCCTGGCTCGCCCAATACCGCCGACAAAGGGCCCGATGGAGGGCTTCGCCGCCGCTCTCGGAGGCTTTCCAGCAAAAACTCTGGGGATCCCATCCCTCCGCCGACGCCCGGGCCTTCATCCCGCTGGAGGAGTGGCACATCCGCCTCCACAGCCTGCGGGAAGCCCTGGTCGATCCTCTGGCCACTGCCCAGGGCCGCCGATCCCATCTCCGGCCCCAATCCCAGCGCCCACTGGCCCTGAGCCGAGAGGCCGGCAAGTACCACCAGGTATACCTAATCCGGGACGAAGGAGGGACGGACTGGGTGCTCAAAGTCTTCCACTTCCAGGAGCACGCCGGCGGCTACGTCAGCAGCGGCGTCCTGCCACACCTGTCCCACCTCATCGGGCGCAATGTCCTCAGCTACCGGCTGGGCGAGCGGCTCTGCCCGGGCATGCCCGTCCCGACCTGGCCCTGCCTCGTGCCGGACGGCGATGGTAAGGCCTTTGCCCTGGGCATTCGGATGGCCAGGGCCCGCGGTCTGCCCTTCAGCCACTACTGGAAGCCGAGGGACACGGCCCATCCCCGATTGACCCGAATGGAAGTGCTCCGCAAGCGCTGCCTGAGCCTCCTGAATCAGGTCGCAGGCAATGTAGCGGGAGAAGGGATTGAGGACGGCATTTCCCGAACTTCCCTGTCCAGCGGGGAACTGAAGGAGCTCTTCCTCTCCGGGGACGCCACGGTTCAAGAGGATTTACGAAAGCGCTGGGAGAGCCTCGGAGCCGAATCGCGGAGCGCGCTCCTCGAGGACTGGAAGGACTACGGCGCCGAGCTGGAGGCCCTGCCGCAGCGGCTCCGGCCGGGCGCGCTCGTCCGCAATCTTATCCGCCTGCAGTGGCTCGACGCGCTGCTCTTCCAGGGCGACCGGCACTACTGCAATTTCTACGTCGAGCCGACGGCTTCCTACGCGCTCCAGCTGATCGACCAGGACCAGTGCCTCGGGCCCCTCGACCCCAAGGCCCCCTGCGACGCCTTTCCCCAAAAAGATTTCGAGCGGCAGATGGGCGTGCGGCCCGAGGGCTACTTCGGCCACGGCGGATCGAGCATTGCCGAGCGCTGGGTCCGCCACGGGGGCAAGTCCGTCGCCCCCCTGCCTCCGCTCATCGACGCCACGACGGCCGTCCATTTCGAATACTGCCGTCCGGAGAGCTTGGAGGTTTTGGCCGATGGCTGGCTCCTGCCCGTGGAAATCGCCGCGCTCCGGCGGCGCCTGCGGGCCCTTCAGCGCCTCATCGCACAGTTGCGGCGGTACGGATGGGTTCTGCCCGACGACCCGAATGTCTGGGAAAGTCCCGAAGTCCTCGCCCGGCTGGAACGGCCTGACCCCGTCCTGTCCGACCCCATTTTCCCCAGTTCCCTGCGTATCCGGGACAGCGACAAACCCCAGGACGATGACGACACCCGGGTGCTCACCCGTTACCAGAAGCTCCGTCGGGAGCGAGATCGGGAGCAGAGGACATTCCTGAACCTCTCGGCCTGCCTCGACCTCCTGCGGCACCTGGAGCTCGGGCGAGAGGCCGGAGCGGAGGCTGAAGCCAAGGCCATTGCCACTCCTGGCGTCACCGGAGCGTTGAGCACAGCCGAGCCGCCCACCGAGACCCTCCAGTCTCGGCGGGCCTCCGGAAGCACAGGAGAGGAAGCCAAAGCCGAGGCCGGATCTGCCGATGGAGCGGACATGCGAGGAGCAGGAGGCCGGGGGTGTCGATGGGGCGTAGGGATGAGAAGCAGAAGGCTGGGGCGATAGGGGGGCTGTGGGGCGATGGCCCGTCGACGGAGCCCGCGGGGCGGAACGCCCCGCGGCTCCGCCGACCCCGGCTCGGCGCCCGCTCCGCGGAGCGCCGGGCCTCCTTTGCTTTGCAAAGGGGCCATCGCCCCAAAAAAACCATCTTCCCAAAAACCCGGTTTTGACACCGCCTCCAAAGCAAAACCCAATTCCCCAAACCCTAGACACCTTTTTCCGAAGTAAAATCCCATCGCCCCAAAAAAATCCGCACTTATATCCCGAAGCAAAACCCGATCTCCCCAAAACCCGAGCTTGACGCCGTACCCCGAAGCGCTAGCTCTTCCCACCCATGCTCAAGACCAGAAAATCCATCGCCAAGCGCTTCAAGCTCACGGGTCGGGGGAAAGTCCTGCGCCGCAGTGCGGGCTACCGCCACTTCCTGCGCAACCGGAGCGTTAAGCAGTGCCGGGCCGCCCATCGGGACCATCCGGTCTCGGCGGGTTTCCGGAAGCAGATTCTGCGGGCGGTGGCGGTTGGGCTTTAGGACATTTCTGACCCAGCGAGGGGAAAGGCGGGTCTCACACTAGGATAAAAGGAGAAGCACATGCCAAGAGCGACCCACGCAGGAGCGACCCATCGGCGCCGGAGGAGGATGCTGAAGGCGACCCGGGGCTATTTCGGGAACAAGTCCCGCCTCTTCCGCTACGCCCGGGAGGCCTGGCGGCGGGCCGGTCAGTTCGCCTACCGCGACCGGCGGAAGCGCAAGACCGAGATGCGCCAGCTGTGGATCGTGCGCCTCAACGCCGCCTGCCGGCCCTTCGGCCTGCCCTACTGCCGCTTCATCGCCGGCCTGAAGGCCGCCCAAATCCAACTGGACCGCAAATCCCTCAGCGAGCTGGCCCTCCACGATCCGGAGGCCTTCGCCCGAGTGGTCACCCGGGTACGGGAAGTTTTGCCGGGAATCACCCCGGCCGAGGCCCGGTGAAATGGGGGACGAAGTCAGGCCCAGTTCCCGAGTTCTACGGGCCGGCGGGCCCCAAACCGGACGGGAAGGTGAGGCGAAAGAAGCGGGGGAAGCGGAGATGGGGGGCATTCCTCGCCGGGCCGCATTTCAGGGGTGTCTGGCGCTGTCTTTGCAGCGCCGGAGGGGGCAGGGGCCCTGCTCCCCTCCGGCGCTGGGGGCCCGCGCAGCGGGCCGCTCCCGGAGGGAGCCAAAGACAGCGCCAAATCCTTCCCTCGGCCGGAGCGAAGCTCCCATCTTTTTCCACACCTAGATGACCCACGCCATGTCCGATGAACGAGAATCGGTCGAGCTGGGGTGGAAAATTTTCCCCACACCGGAGCCCACCTCGGCTTTACCTTCCCCAGGCCTGAGCATTTGCCCTGAATGCCATGTCCGATGAACACGAGCGCCGGAAGGCCCTGATCGACCACCTCTTCGCCCAGGCGGAGCGCAACCGACGGGCCGGACAGGTGGGGGAAGGGGAGGTCCCGGCCCAGGCGCCCTCGTCTTTTGCGGAATCGCCGAGCGAAGCGTCCTCGCCGGAAGGCCTGGAGGAGCGGCTGAGAAGCCGGCTGCGGCAGCTGGGCACGGACGAGGGCCTGCGCCAATCGTTGGCGGAAGTCAGCGCCTCGCTGGCCCCCGGCTCGCCGCTCCAGAGGCTCATCGCCCAGTATTTACAGGAACATCCCATGGAAGAACTCATCGACCAGGCCCGGCAGGAGCTGGCCACCGTCCACAGGCGCCCGGACTGGGAGAGCTGCAAGGCGCGCTTCCTGGGCCCTCAGGGGCCGGTACGGGCGCTGGTCAAAAATATCCAGAGCCAGGCACCGGAGCAGCGGCCGGCCTTCGGCCAGAGGATCAATGCGCTCAAAACTGCCCTCGAAGAGCTGTTCGACCACAGGCGGCAGGAGCTGGAGCGGGAGGCCCGGCGGCGGCAGCTCCCGCCCCCCATCGAC
This sequence comes from Puniceicoccales bacterium, assembly GCA_031278595.1. Taxonomy (GTDB): domain Bacteria; phylum Verrucomicrobiota; class Verrucomicrobiia; order Opitutales; family JAIRLG01; genus JAIRLG01. Next base: position 4,217 of record JAITKE010000064.1, on the reverse strand, counting down.
CTCACCCTCCGCCCACGGCTGGCGGCCAACGGCACGCTCCATCCCCTGACCCGGCTGCGCCGGCGCATCGACGCGATTTTCCAGCGCCTGGGCTATAGCCTCGCCGAGGGCAGCGAGATCGAGACCGAATGGTTCTGCTTCGATGCGCTGAACACGCCGCCCGAGCACCCGGCCCGGGACGAGCAGGATACCTTCTACCTCCCGCGGGACTTGGAAGTGGGCAACGTCCCTCGCCGGCGGGAGGGCGATAAGACCGAGCGTCACATCCTGCGCTCCCAGACCTCGACGGTCCAGATCCGCACGATGCTGGCGGAAAAGCCGCCCCTCCGCATCGTCTCCCCGGGCCGTGTCTTTCGGCGCGACGCCAACGATGCGACCCACAGCGCGAACTTCCATCAGTACGAGGGGCTTTACGTCGACCGAAAGGTTACGGTGGCGGACCTGAGGAACACGCTCTTCTTCTTCCTCCAGGAGCTCCTGGGCACCCAGGTGCAAATGCGCCTGCGGCCGAGCTTTTTTCCCTTCACCGAGCCCAGTTTCGAGCTGGATGTCTGCTCCCCCTCGCTGGGCAAGCTCAGCGGGCAGTGGGTGGAGATCATCGGCTGCGGGCTGGTGGATCCGGAGGTATTCCGGGCCGTGGACTACGATCCGGAACAGTGGACGGGCTTTGCCTTCGCTTTGGGGCTGGAGCGCATCGCGATGTTCCTCTACGGCATCGACGACATCCGGCACTTCACCCGCAACGACTGGCGCTTCCTCCGGCAGTTCGCCTGAAGATTTGTCCCTCAGGCGCTTTCCCCTTTCTGGCTCGAGATTTCTTTTTGGCTGGGGATTTCTATTACGCTCCAGGAACCTCCCTGCTGCTCGGGTAAAACAGGGAAGGCCACATCCGCCTGCAGTGGACGGATGTTTCCGCAGCTGGGCTGTTCAGCTGGAGGTGAGGCATTTTTGTGGCGCTGTCTTTGCAGCGCCGGAGGAGGGAAGCTTCTCTTCCCTCCTCCGGCGCTGGGGGCCCGCGCAGCGGGCCAGCTCCCTTCGGGAGCCAAAGACAGCGCCACCAAACCCGCAGGCTGGCCGGCCCGGGATGCTCGCTTCGCGAGCGAGCGGCTGCGCCGCTCCTGGCCCTCTTCGAGGGCCATCCCGGGCCGGCCCAGGACAAGAGCCTCCCAAAGCATTCTCTCATCCCCAACGGCCAAAAATCTAAAGCCACCGCTCCCAGACCCAGAGTCAACCGCCCCTCAATTGCCCAGACCCAGGGCCGCTGTTCTCGGCTACCAAAACACCGAGCCGCCTCTGGACACCCAGAGGGGCTCCTGGCTACGCCCGAGCCATCTGTTCCCTCGAGCCCATCTCCCTTGATCCGATAAGCTTCGGGAGAAGCCGGCAGCCGGGCACGGCGGAATCGCTGTTGACGTGGCGGGGATATTTCGCTCCCTGCCGGGGCATGGATTGGCAACGGTACGGCCGCTGGGCATTGGCTCTTCTCATCTGCCCATTGGGCCTCGGAGCGGAGCGGCTGGGCCCGCAGCGGCGGCATCGGGCGGTCTACGACTACCAATCCCGCCTGCCGATCAGTCCCACCCTCAGCGAGGAGCTGGTCGGGATACTCCGCCAACCGAAGGCCTGGGGATGGAGCTCCGGTCGGGCCGGAAGGGACTACTGGCTCTTCGATGCCCACGGCCATCCGATGATCGCATTGGACTTCAGTCGATTTCCACTGCCCCGGGAGGGGCTCGGGGCCTGGCTCGGCCGGCGGGTACGGCTCCGCGGCGAGCGAGTGGAGTCCCCGGGGCACGTATCCGTCCTGCGGGTCGCCTTCATCCGGCGGGAAGAGGAGGCCAGTCTCTCCTCAGTTGAAGACCGTCCTTCGAGCGCATGCAAGCCTCCTTTTCCGGCGTCGCTCTCCGGGCACTGAGCCACGTCCTGCCGCCGGAGATCAGGACCTCGGCGGAGCTGGAGGAGGAACTGGCCGAGGCCTATGGGCGATTCCACCTCTCGGCGGGGCGCCTGGAGCTGATGACCGGTATTCGGGAGCGTCGCCTCTGGCCGCCCGGGATGCTCGCTTCGCGAGCGAGCGGCTGCGCCGCTCAGGCCCTCTTCGAGGGCCATCCCGGGCTGGCCCCGGACGCCCTCGACCTCCTGATCCACGCCGCCGTCTGCCGCGACCGCCTGGAGCCCGCCACCGCCTCCTACGTCCATCATCTCCTCTCGCTCTCCCCCCACACCCAGGCCTTCGACCTGTCCAACGCCTGCCTGGGGGTGCTCAATGCCCTGTGGCTGGCGGCCAGCCAGATCGAAAGCGGCCAGATCCGCTCGGCCCTCATCGTCTCCGGCGAGAACCACCGGCCGCTGCTGGAGTCGACGCTGCGGGAGGCGAAGAATCCCGCCCTCGACCGGCGGCAGTTCAAGCGTCTTTTTGCCAACCTGAGCCTGGGCTCCGCCGCCGTCGCCCTGCTCCTGTCCCCCCGCTCCGCCGCACCGGAGGCCCCGTACCTCGTCGCCGCCTCCGCGCTGGCGGACACCGCCGCCTGCCGGCTCTGCGAGGGCGGGTTGGCGGAGGATGCCTCCTGGCAGATGCTGACCGATTCCGAGGCCCTGTTGCGGGCCGGCATCGACCTGGCCCGGCGCAATTGGGAAAATTTTCTCCGTTCAACCCGCTGGGAGCCCGGCAGTATCCAGCACTTCCTCACCCACCAGGTCGGCCAGCGCCACCGGGCCCGGCTCTACGATGCCCTCGGCCTGGACCTTTCGAAGGACTTTTCAACCTTCCCCCTCCTGGGCAATACCGGCTCCGCCGCGCTGCCCATCACCCTTTCCATCGCCCAAGAACAGGGCCATTTCCACCCCGGCGACCGCGTAGCCCTCCTGGGCATCGGCAGCGGACTCCAGTCCATCATTCTGGGGATAGAGTTTCCCCAGCTCTCATAAAGCGGCATCCCATACGCGCAGCTCTCCTAAAAGTTATATTCCACAGTACAGAGAACAGAGTCGTCACAGTCCTCGTAAAATATCGAAGAAGCAATATTCTCCCTGCCCTTTCGCAAATCTGCATCCCATCATCCTGGGGATCGAATTCCCAAAATCCTAAAAATCTAAAGACAGACGCATCCGGTGGCGTCGCTATGTGTTTTCAGATACCTTATCTCCAACAGTTCTTATGGCGACTTCATCATTTGCCTCGACAACTACCACCAAGCCATCGCGCACCAGATACTCATTGAAACCAACGATCATTTCCTCGAACTTCTTACGGCGGCGTTCGTTTTCGTCAAAACAGCGCGGATCAAACAACTTCTTGATGCACTCCTCTATTTCCGGCGTACCGTTGATTTCGTTCAATTTATCGTCTATGTATTTCCACGGGAATATATTGCCCTTACCATCAAAGTAGGCAGACGAGTTACTAACCCTGAGGGCCTCAAAAAGTTCCTTGGATGCAGGATCCGTGTGGTACCTTCTGCTCAGATAGAACTCATCGTTGAGCAGATCCCTTAATACCTCCAACGTCACTTTTCCCAAGGTTATAGACATAATTCCCATTTCACCCAGACAAAACATTCTCATATCCTATAATATACCTGGTGGCCGCGACAAGCAATTTTTATGTAAAATCACGCTTTCGAGGGGCTCTGGAGAATGGTCGGGATGACTGGATTCGAACCAGCGACATCTACGTCCCGAACGTAGCGCTCTGCCAGGCTGAGCTACATCCCGCGCGGACATGAGCGGCCTGGTGCCCAGGGCGGGACTCGAACCCGCACGTCCTTGCGGACAAAGGATTTTAAGTCCTCAGCGTCTACCATTCCGCCACCAGGGCAAAGCCACTCGGCCCCACATCCTGCGCTTTTCCTCATCATGACAAGCCTTTTCGCGGTGGGGGCTTGCGGGAGGAAGTCCCGTTGATTCTTCGGAACATTGATGAAGAAGCCTGCCGGGTATGGAAAGCAAGGGGCGGTGAATTTTTTTGGTGCGAGGAAATAGGGGCGGTGAATTTTAGGCGTGAAGAGTAGAGACCGGGGTGATGAGGGGGTTTTGGGGCGATGGCCCGTCGACGGAGCCCGCGGGGCGGGACGCCCCGCGGCTCCGCCGACCCCGGCCTTTTTTTCAAAAAAGGCCGACTTTGCTCCGCAAAGGGGCCATCGCCCCAAAAAAATCGTCCGTCGGAAAACTTCCCAGCGCAACGGCCCGTTGGCGCGCGGCTGCGCCGCGCGTCAACC
>JAITKE010000049.1 GCA_031278595.1 Puniceicoccales bacterium | reverse complement strand
ATGTTTTTCGCGCAGGAACCTTTGGGCAGCAAGATAACCTCGCGGATTTTCGGCGACGGTATTGATAAGCGCCATCGGTGCCATAATGCGGCGCATGAGTTCTCGGCAGTTTTGTTTGGTTTCATCTGTTAAACCGTCATAACGAAACATATCTTCATGTTCCCTTTCAAGGCGGAAGGAAGTATCTATTCCCTGTTTTCGGGCAGACAGCAATATAGTACCAAAAAACACTGTATTATCTCCCACGGCACTCGGATCTTCAGCCGCTATCACTCCATACATTCCGTCTAGCGCACGGCGGAAGGATAATTTAGCATGAGGGGCAAAGCCAGGATAAATCTTGATTGCTATAGGAACCTTAGAAGACACATAGTTAAAACGCGATTCTATACTCATGTGCATAAGCACGTCGACTTCGTCCTTTAGGGAAAGAGATTGAAAGTAAGAATCTCCAAAAGTAAGTTGCGTCAGTATAGTGACCACACCTTCAAATCGCGCTACTTGACAAGCCTTTAAGGATATGGCGAGGACCTGGAATGCTTGCGCCAACTTATCTAATGTATCCCGAATCAAAGACATCTCTCGATTGTCGATGCAAAATTTTATCAGCTGCTGCAACCTAGCAGCGACATAATATATCCCTGGTCTATTGAAAAACAGGCCCATGGGAGACGGTCCGCTTGTCGTCAACGGGTCATCGCGGATGCGTTCCAGAAAAGTCTTGTAATGATAGCCCCAATTCCACCGGGATTCGTCCAACAATTTGAGTACGGCATAGGCATAGCACGAAGGAGGTTTATCTTCCTTATTTGCCACTTGATCGGCGGCGAAACGATCATGATAGTAATTCCTAAAGGCATCCTCTAAGCCATTCAAAGATTCATAAGCCACTTGTAAGGATTCTCCACGCCCTCTATCAAGCTCATAGCGTATGATCGTATCGTCCAGAATAGCCATATCGATAAGCTGTAGCCGGTCATCTCGAATAGGGGATAGAAGAACCCGCATTCCCGAGAGAAGTATTTTGGCGAAGTGATTTTTGAACGCCAGGGGAGATAGGCCTTTCAATTCATCTGGGACTAGGGCGAGCAAGGTTTCGCAGGAGAATTTGCCGTTGCTGGTATCCTCGGCTATCATATAGCGATCGAGTTGTTGTAGATCGAAGACGGGACGGTAGGCCACCTCGCTTCTCTGCTTGACATCTTTTAGGAACTTCACGGCGAAGTCTGAATCAGCAACGACGCGGTCGTAGGTGTGCTGATAGAGAAGGGCAATCAGCTGAAGGGCCTTTTGCTGTTCCGGACTGCCATTCTCTAGGGAATTCCAAGTGGTCCGCAAAATGATAAACTTGGATCCGAAGTAATTTGCTTCAGTCGCGTTTTTAGGAATGCTCAAGACTGACAATTCAGTACAACCGCTCGAGGCCGCGGATCCGATGAGATTTTTGTCCGATCCATTATTGTCATCCAGCAGCATAAGGGCATCTTTGAGGCAACCAATGGAGCATGGTTCTTGAGCAAATACCTCCCCATCCGTAACAACCACCGGCTTTGGATGCTCTATCCACGCCCCCCAAGCGAAATCATTACAATTCCCAGCAGCCCTAATGACACGAGAGTCCACACTTGAATTTCTCAACGACGAAATATCGATACTCGGATAAATCCTTTCATTAGCTTTCACATCCACTCCCTCACTCCGCAGAGGAATTTGCAGACCCGACTGGGCCTGGCGCAGGTCCGATTCCGCGATGAAACGGCGGGACGCCATCAGCTCTTTCAGGCCTTGCCGTAATCGATTTAAATCCAGCAAAGAGCCGAAACAGCAATCGTCCAGCAACTTCACCAGATCGGGATTGTAGGCCGCTTTGCCGAACAGCTTGGGGAAGAGTTTCTGGTGAAAAGCGCGCGCATCGCCGATGCCGGCCTCGCGATAGAGCGTGCCACGGTCGAGGGGCGGCGGAGCGGCGGGTGCGCTTTCGGCTTCCGGCGAAGATGGAGATTCATCGGTCTGCGGAGCGGCGGGCGAGGTCTCGGCCTCTGGAGAAGAAGCAGGAAGAGATTCATCGGCTGCCTGAGCCGGCTCCTTCTCCACCAGGTAGCCGTATTTCTTGAGCATATCGATAATGACTTCTCGCTTCTCCTCATCCCCTCGCAGGTGCTCATGGAGTTGAGCCTCAGGAAGACGTCGCTCTTCCAGAAGAAATTTTCTCAGTAATTCGTCGCACAACGGGCATTGCAGCAGCTCCTCGACCACCACTTCCGGCGTCAAGACGATGCTCATGAGCTGTTGGCATTTCGCCTGTACAGCGGGGTCGCACTGACCTTCACGATGAAAGGCCCCATTACATACATAAATTCTGGGGTCGTTAGGGTTCTCCATCGAGGCCAGATAAAAATGATCGTTAACGCTAATACCATGGGTCATCGCAGCCTCAACTACATTCGACAAGCGCAAACTTCCTTCTGGATGCCCATCAGCAGGCGGTTCTTTCCCCTCGACACCATACGCTCTGCCCAAGCCTTCCCGAAAGGCCATCCAAACATGGGGATTAAGATTCCCAAACACGTCCGCAAAGCGCTTTTCCGCGACAATCCTCATGATTCCGTTGCACAAATCTCTTGCAGAGAGAGAAGAAAGGGAATGATCACTGTACCCCAAGACACAAAACATGAGGGCAACACCGCTAAATTGACCGGGAAGGCATGCGTCTGATTTTTCAGCAAAAATATTAAATGCTCTCAGAAGAAGTTCTATAGGCCCGCGAATTTGATCGGCAGTTTTCTGGGCCAAGCAAGTAGCAGCCAGCGCTTGAAGACGATCTATAACATAGCAGACCATTGGCTGGTCGAAAAATAAACCCGCAACCGGTTTTCCGGCCTCTGAGAATGGCTGTAGTGTAATTCCATTTATCCACCTCAGGAAAACATTTCTCCATCGCTCTTCCGTCGGGCCTCCCTTGTCACGTTCCTCTATTAACAGGTGAGAAAAATCGCTTTGGGGCCAGACATGAGCACCGCGACTGCTGAAGTAGTTACTGAAGATTGGCGTTAGGATTCCTTCAATCAAAAGACTAGAATTCAAGAGTGGAAAAGACCGCACCACAAGTTGTTCCGGAACACCCATAGCAACTGGCTCCAGCACACCATTTTTAACGGGCGACACCAGCACTTGTAGCCCGAAAAAAAGAGCTCTGACGAAGCGATTTTTGACATCCAACTCATCCGGTGGAGTTCTATACCACGGGACCATCGCCTCACAGGAATACTTCCCATTCCTCGTGTCCTCCGCCAAAGTACAATTGCGGAGCCGCTGCATAGACCTCTGTGCGGCGAGCGCGGACCTACGGGCAACTTCCGCTTCCTGAGCCTCTATTTTTTCCCTAGTTTTTCTCGAAAAATCTCGGACAAGTTCCGACGAGACAATCCGTTCGAAGGCATACCGATAAAGATAGGCAATTAAATGATCCGCCTTGGCACGATTTTCGAGAGGAATGTCGTGGTCCGTCCCCGGTAAAACAAAGAAGAGCGAACCCAAATACCCAGAAGCATTGGCATGATTGGACACGCTCAGAATTTTCCATTCCGTACACTTAAACTCAGGCTCATCCAAATTCGCCACCGCATCCAGCAGACGTTTTCCAACCGGCACATTTTCGTCCAATATGCACAGTGTATCTTTAGCATCCTCAATGGAAAAAAGCTCTGGAGCAACCTCCTTATCCGCCACAATCACCGACCGCACATGCCACCACAACACCTTGGCGAAGGCATTGTAGCGCTCGGCGTCTAGGACGATGGCAACCAGAGACGACAAGGAGGCATTATCTCTCTTTAGAGTATCCACGTCGATCTGGGGAACGATTTCTCCTTTTTTCAATGGAATGGGGAGAGACCCGAGCAGATCGTCTCGTCGTCCTCCATCGGCGATGAACAGGCAGGTAGAAGGCAGATCTCTTAAGTTAGACAGCAATCTTTCCAAATCCAGCAAAGAGCCGAAGCAGCAATCGTCCAGCAACTCCACCAGATCGGGATTGTAGGCCGCTTTGCCGAACAGATCGGGGAAGAGTTTCTGGTGAAAAGCGCGCGCATCGCCGATGCCGGCCTCGCGATAGAGCGTGCCACGGTCGAGGGGCGGCGGAGCGGCGGGTGCACTTTCGGCTTCCGGCGAAGATGGAGATTCATCGGTCTGCGGAGCGGCGGGCGAGGTCTCGGCCTCTGGAGAAGAAGCAGGAGAAGCCCCATTGGCTGCCTGAGTCTCAGTCGGCCCGGGACTGGTGGGCCCAGATTCAGGATTGGGATTGATTGACTCAGATTCGGGCCCAGGGTCAGAACTAGGATTTTCAGGCTCAGGGCCAGGTTTGCGATTGGCTGGCTCAGAACGAGGTTCGTGGCCAGTTTCAGGACTGGCTGGCTCAAACTCAGGGCCAGGATTTTCAAGTTCAGGCACAGAGCCTGGGCTTTTAGGACTTTGTCCAACGCTCGGGACTCGAGGGGGAATCGCACTTCCCCGTTCGACGACTGCCGGGATACCTTCCTGCCACGAGGTGTCCTGGATATAATACTCCGGATGCTCGATGGGCTCAGCGCTGAAGACGTAGAATGTCAGACCGAAATAGGGCTTCTTGGTCCGGGGATGACTGGGATGAACGATAAGCAAATAAGCGGACTGCACGCGATTCTTCTCTCCCGACAGCTCGAAGTGATAGAAGGGATTATCCTCAACACAAGGATTGCCTCTACCAGAAACACCCCCATTTCGCAAGAGATAGCCGTTGGGAAAGCGGCAACAGCAGGCCGAGTCCCCGTCCTCATCGTAGGGCCGGAGGCAGCGCAGATGAGTGTTTTCTCCTACAGAGCGATAGCGGAGCGCGTACGACACCTTCTCCAGATTTATCTCGGCGCGATCGACATTTAGATGAATAGGCCAGACTGAACTCTGATGAAAGTCATAGGAGACCTCTAATGCGTGATGCAAAACGACCCCATCGGCACGCTCTTCGGCCACACCAAGGCGCTGGAGTTCCATCCTCAGCTCGGCCGACAGGCCCCGCCAGATTGCGTAAAAGATAGGGATTTTCGGATCATCGTCCTCAATAGGCTTAATGAGCTGGCCCTGGGGAAACTGTGGGATACACACTATTTTCCTCCTACCTTCAACCAGGGAAATTGCAAAAGTAGCATCCCCGTCTCCAAGACCGGAAATCTGCCCTATGTCAGCGTTAGCAACATCTTTCCACTTCATCTCAGGCGGATTCGAGCCGGCTGGCCGGCCCGGCGCCAACGGAGCGGTGGGCGGGGCTGATTCCCGAGCCCGCGGCGGAGCTTCAGGCTGACTCCCAGCCCTCGGCGAAGAAGCGGGGCCTGGAGTTGCCCCTGGCGTTCGGTTTCCGGAAGCTCTCGGTTCTCGGTCTTCCGGCGCAGCCGGCGCTCGTCCGGCCGGCGCAGTCGATGCCGAGGAGACCCGCGGGAGGTTTTGGATATAGGTCTGCGGGTCGAGTTTATCCGTGCTGAAGATGTGGAAGGTCAGGTAGCCGAAAAGACCTCCACGTGAATCGGGCGAGAGGAAGAGAAGGTAGAAGGCCATCGGGCCCTTCCTCGCACCCAAGAGTTCGAACTGATAGAACGGATCACCGCTCACATCGCCCGTTTTGTTCCGCAGGAGATAATCCCCCGGAAGTTGCCGGCAGGGAGCCGCATTCTCTCTCTCGTCGTAGAGACGGACGCAGCGCAGCATTTCCAGATTTTCTCCCGATCGGCAGAGGAGCGCGTAGGGCTTGGGGAGTTTGGCATCGACCGAGGCGAGGGATATCTGCGCGGGCAACGACGGCAGTTGATGGAAGGAATAGGAAATTCTCAGCTTATGTAAAAAGGGCAAGGACTCCGCCCTCGTTAAGGTTTCTCTCCATTCCTCGACCACACCGAGCCGCTGAAGCGCATCCCTCAGCTCGAGGGGAAATTTCTCCCAGAGCTCCAGAAGCTGTTTATTCCAACCCGAAAGTTTTTCACCCCAATCCGGGGCATCCAACCACGACGGCAAAGATTTATTTTCGTTCAACAGCGCCTGCAAAAATTCACCTGACCTGGCGTAGACATCGGCATAGCTCGGAATACCCTGCCACCTAGGAGGAAATTTCTGCTGCCTCCCATGATGCTGCCCATGATGCTGCCCAGACCGCTTCCCAGGGCATCTGTCAATAGAAGCCCCACCAAACTCGACTGAGGACGGACCACAGACAAACCCCATTCGTGGGGTTTCGGAGTGCGGAACCCACTTCACTTCCAGCACCGCCTCGCAGCAAAGGGCTGGGAGCAAGAGCCCTAGGCCCATAAATCCAGGCGAAAAAATCTTCTTGTTCATCGAGTCTCCTGTTCATCGAGTCTCCTGTTCATCGAGTCTCCTGTTCATCGAAATTTTGTAAAAAATCCCCTCGGTCGCAAGCCGGAAATGGCCCGAAGGCGAACTGACCTGAGGTTCGAGTCGAGCGCGGGTCCATCGTTTTCGCTGGACCTCGATTCTCGTCGGCTCATCACCCTCTGGATTTTCCTTTATCGGGGAATTTATCAGGAAGCCGTTCATTAAAAAATTCATCGGGGAGTCGTCCGTTATGTCCTCCTTTTCATGGCCATGATAAATTTTGTTGTCAATCGAAAATTTTCCTTCATACTATCCCGCCCACAATGGGAAATGGGTATGGATGTAGGGAAGAAAGGCGAAGAAAGGCCTGTTCGTAGGCACACTGGGTCACGGAAGACGGGACAAGAGGGTAAGGCCGCCGCTGCTCGTCTTCGGGAAAAGGCAAAAAAGAGGCCGGACGATAAGGGGTCAGAGGCAAACGGAGGGCTTCGGGCCCAAGTTGTTCCTGGAGCCCGAGGGAATTTGAGGAAACCGCCCACCTCCGACTCATCCGGCACGGGCTCGGCCGAAGCGGCGAAGAACCTCGCCGGCGGTGGGCTTTCCGAGGAGGCGACTCGCGCTCGAACTAAGATGAAATCTCCCAAAAAAACCGTGGACAGCAGGGCTAGAGGAGCGGTTGCTGTCACCGGAAAGCAAACCCCTGGCAGTGCGGTTCAAAGCCTCCTGCCTCCGCTCTCGGCCGACGAGCTGGAGCTCACCATTCGCCATCACCTGACGGCGTCGCTGGCCCGCTGCCCGATATCGGCCACGCCGCACGAGTGGTGGCTCTCCACCTGCTTTGCGATTCGGGACCATGTGCTGGAGCGCTTCGTCCGCACGCAGGATCAGCACCATGTGCAGGACGTCCGCCGGCTCTACTACCTGTCGATGGAGTACCTGACCGGCCGGCTTTTGTACAGCAATCTACTCAACACCGGCCTGCTGGAAACCGCCCGAAGCGCCCTTCAGGCCCTCGGCCAGGACTTGGAGGTGCTGCTGGATGAGGAGTGCGACATGGGCCTGGGCAACGGCGGCCTCGGCCGGCTGGCCGCCTGTTTTCTCGACTCCCTGGCCACACTCCAGTACCCGGCCATCGGCTACGGCATCCACTACGAATTCGGTCTCTTTCAGCAGGAGATCTGCGACGGCCAGCAGGTGGAGAAGCCGGACAACTGGTTGCTCTTCGGCAATCCCTGGCAGATCCAACGGCCGGAAAATGCCCAGAAGATCCCGCTCTACGGACGGGTCGTCGACCATTTCGACGAACGGGGGGACTGGTGCCCGCTGTGGGTCGACACCCAGGAAATCCTCGGCGTGCCCTGGGACATCCCCATCGTCGGCTACGGCGGAAAAACGGTCAATTTCCTCCGCCTCTGGGAATCCCGGGCCACCCATGACTTCGACCTGGAGGACTTCAACCGCGGCGACTACACCGATGCGGTGCTGGAAAAAATCCGCGGCGAGAACATTTCCAAGGTTCTCTACCCCAATGACACCACCGAAAATGGCAAGGAACTCCGGCTCATCCAGCAGTACTTCTTCGTCGCCTGCTCGCTGCGGGACATTTTGCGGCGCTACAGAAATGCCCATTCCGATCTCCACGGGCTGCCGGAAAAGGCGATTCTGCACATCAACGACACGCACCCAACCGTCGCGATTCCGGAACTGATGCGCATCCTGATCGACGAGGAGCGCTTCCATTGGGAAGAGGCCTGGGAAGTCGTCCAGAAGGTTTTTGCCTACACGAACCATACCCTGATGCCGGAGGCCCTGGAATGCTGGAACATCGGGCTATTCCAGCGGGTGTTGCCACGGCACTACCAGATTATCGGCGAGATCAACCGGCGCTTCCTGGAGGGGGATGTGGAGAGGAAGTGGCCCGGGGATGCGGAGAAAAAGCGCGCGCTGTCCCTCATCGGCGACGGGGTTGTGCGCATGGCCCCGCTGGCGGTGGTGAGCAGCCGGTCCGTCAACGGCGTCGCGGCGCTGCACAGCCGACTGATCGGCGAGCGGCTCTTCCCGGAATTCCACGCCCTCTACCCGAAGCGCTTCAACAACAAGACCAACGGCATCACCCCCCGCCGCTGGCTCCAGCAGTGCAATCCGCGCCTGTCGGAACTGATCACCCGGAGCATCGGCGAGGGCTGGAAGACCCATCTGGAGGAGCTGCGGGCCCTGGAGCCCTTCGGCCGGCATCGAGAATTTTTGGAGAGCTTCAGGCGGGTCAAGCACCGGAACAAGGAAGACCTGGCCCAGCTGATCCGTGACCGGACGGGACTCCTGGTCGATCCCTCGGCACTCTTCGATGTCCAGATCAAGCGCCTCCACGAGTACAAGCGCCAGCACCTGAACCTGCTGCACGTGCTGAGCCTTTATCGCCGCATCCTTCACGAACCCTCGCCAAGCCAAATCCCCCCGCGGGTCGTGATCTTCGCCGCCAAGGCCGCCCCGGGCTATGCCATTGCCAAAATGATCATCCATGCCATCAACGCCACGGCCCGGAAGATCAACGCCTGTCCGCAGGCCCAGGATTGGCTCAAACTCGTCTTCCTGCCCAATTATAACGTCTCGCTGGCGGAGAAGATCATCCCGGCGGCCGACCTGTCGGAACAGATCTCGACGGCGGGGAAGGAGGCCTCGGGCACGGGCAACATGAAGCTCGGCCTGAACGGGGCCTGCACCATCGGCACCCTGGACGGGGCCAACATCGAGATTTTGGAAGAGGTGGGGCGCGACAACATCTTCATCTTCGGCAAGACGGAGGCGGAGGTCGAGGCGCTGCGGAATCAGGGTCATGACCCCTGGGAGCTCTACCGCCGGCACGAGGAGTTGCGGGAGCTGCTGGACTGGATGCGCTCCGACTTCTTCGCCCTGCCGGATGGCCAGAATCCCGTTCGGGCCCTGGCGGAGCAGCTGCTCTACGGCGGCGATCCCTTCTTCGTCCTGGCCGATTACAAGGACTACCGCCGTGCCCAGTCCTGGGTCGACCAGTCCTTCCTGGATCCCAAACATTGGTCCCAGAAGGCCCTCCTGAACACCGCCCGCCTGGGGCGCTTCTCCAGCGACCGCACCATCCGCGAGTACGCCGATGAGATATGGAAGCTCTCGGCCCTGGAGATTCCCGAGGGGCCGAAGATTCTCTAGAGTTTCCCAAGGAGGGGTCTTTAGTTTCCCAAGGAGGGGTCTTTAGAGAGTGTCTCAAATAAAAGCTGGAGACTTCTGTCAATCGTGAGACCTGAGGTTCCGTCAATCGTAGGAGCTGGGGGTTTGTCGAGCGTTTTGGCGGGGGCCCCGGGACGCTCGCTTCGCGAGCAAGCGGCTTTGGCCGCTTAAGCCCTCTTCGAGGGCTGTCCCGGGGCCCCAAAAAAACGCCCCCCTCATTCTAATTTGACGACACCCTCTAGGTTTCCCTGAAGTTTTAACCCCGGGGGTCTTTTCCTGCTGCCTTTGGAGCCCTTCGGGCTCCGCCCGCGCAGCGGGCCCCAAGGGGGCCCCAGGGGAAGTTCCTTCCCCCAGGGCCCCCCTTGCAAAGGCAGCAGAAAAACGCCATCGAACGGGCTTTCCCATAGCCAGGGGAAATCGACTGCCATAATCCGAAGGCCTGAGTCGCCATTGCGCCCTGATGCCCCTTCTCCGAACTTCCCCATTGCCAGGCCGGGGAAAATTTTTATTGCTTTCGAGAAACTTCCACCTAATAAGGGCTCGAGTATAAATTTCACAGGCACATTTTCTCAAGGCAGACAGATTTTATCATCGCAAAAACGGATTTCCCCATCACAAAAAAATTCCTCTATGAAAAGCTCGATTTTCCCATTTCCTTCCAAATTTTTCCCAGTGGCCTTAGCCCTGCTGGCCTTCGGCTGGCTGGCTGAAGGGACGCTGGAGGCCTGGCCCTATTTCAAGCTGCCGGGTGAGATCACGGTCTGCTGTGCGCCCCAGGACAGGACAGCTTTCGTTGGGCCCGAGAGTCTGACGGAGCTAGCTGATGCGGACACCCTACCGGAGCAGTTCAGCCGTCGATGGCGGCCACAAATCAAGGACGTTTCTACGTCCTTCGAGTTTCAGTGGACTCAAGATTATTATCAGGCTTGCTTAGAAGGTAGGCAGAGCCTATTGGATCCAGTCGTGTCCTATCATGATGTCCTAAGACGAATCTCCTTTCCCGAAGGCAACGTTGTGGATTGGCAGAGGCGTTACGATCGTCTTGAGAATGATCCCAATTTTCGCCATAGCATTCAGCTCATCGTTCTTCAGGACAAGGAGATGGAACTCTCGTTCGAGAACTTCGCCGGAGTCGATGGATACAACGAGCCCTTCGCCGTCAAACTCTACGGTGCCGAATGGCTCTGTCCCTGGGACGATCGGGAAGGCTCGCGCGTCCGCTCCCTGCCCAACGGCGGCCTCCTGCGTCGGGCATCCTCGGCGGCCGATTTGAGAAAAATCCGCCTCACGACCCTGTGTACGGCATCTACCCCTTCTGACGGAGAAGAAGCCAAGTTTTCCGGTTTCGTCGTCGAAATCCAGGGCCCGGGGATCAATTCGGGTGATCGGACCCAGTACGGCTCCCTGCTCTGCGTCTTCCTAGTCGCCATCACCCCGGACGCACCTGTCCTCCGGCAAGAAGGCGCTAAACTAGGAACTTATACCATAAACCTAGACGTCCTTGATGACATTCTAATCCACATACTCGAGATTCACGGGCTATCGGCACTAGGCCCCGACGAATCAGGTGACGGCTCCCATTCCAACGACACGGACCCTGACGAGGGCCCCGATCCCTCCGCCGGCACCCGCCGGCGCGCAGCGGACTCGGATTCGGCGGACTCGGATTCGGCGCCATCTCCAGATGAGGATGCACGTCAAGAGGACTCGGAGACGATCCGCAGACTTAACGCAGAACGGAGCGAATTAACCGACAGAATCCAAGAACTTCGAGACGAAAACGAAAGGCTGCGAGAGGACATTAACCGACCCTTCCAGGCCCAAAAGGAGCAGAGGGCTGCCGACCAGGAGGCAAGAGAACAACTGGCGGCCCAGATTCAAGAGCTTCACCAGAAAAACCGAGACCTCAAAGCACGGCTCCGAAGCGTTTCAAGGGCCTCGACGGGAGCCGACACGTACGCCGAAGACCCCCCGACGCTGCAGGATGAGATCGAAGCACTGGAGGAGCAGGCCAAGAAACTCCTGAATTCGCTGGAGCTTGCCCAGAGTTGGAGACTCTGCCTTGACTTCCAGCAAGCGGTGAAAGTGATTAAGGAAAAAATGGATAAGTCCGGTAGGTACCTCGTTTCCAAAACGGAATACAAAAACTTGGACAGCACTAACAAACGATTCCTCCAATTTTTAATATCCAAATCGGATCTACAGAAACGCCGGCCAGAGGTGAAGCCCGCGACAGACTGGACCGCTCTCCACCAGTCACTTCTCGATATGATAGACCCTGCTTTACTACAACTGTCCTTCTACTTCATGGGCAACAACGAGAGTCCATGCTGGCTCTCTCGAGACGGCTTTAATCAAATAAACGAAAACCTAGAGAAGATTCTACACCTACACCCCCCAAGCCCGGTCCCAACATCCTACTCGCTTTCCGAAGACGATTTCAAGAAACTAAACACCGCCCTGGAGCAGCTGCTGATTAAACTCCAAGAGATAGGAAGAGCGGACATGAGGGACACGGGCGAGTAGATCAGAGGCTGTCGTCAAATTGAAATGAGGGGGGCGTTTTTGGGCCCCGGGACAGCCCTCGAAGAGGGCTTAAGCGGCCAAAGCCGCTTGCTCGCGAAGCGAGCGTCCCGGGGCCCCCGCCAAAACGCTCGACGAACCCCCAGCTCCTACGATTCATGGAACCTCAGCTCTCACGATCGGCAGAAATCCCCAACTTTCATTTGACGACAGCCTCTAGGTTTTCCCCGGGTCTTTTCCTGCTGCCTTTGGAGCCCTTCGGGCTCTGCCCGCGCAGCGGGCCCCAAGGGGGCCCCGGGGGAAGTTCCTTCCCCCGGGGCCCCCTTGCAAAGGCAGCAGGAAAATCAGAAAAAGAAGCAGCAGAAAGGAAAAACAGCAGAGAAAACGCCACAGCCAAGAGGGGAAAAATTTTTATTGCGTTTGGCGGTTTTCTCTCTAACGAGGGGAAAGCTCAATCTCATGGACATATTTCTCTCCGGCAGACCGAGGGCCAGGGCCCCGGGTGGGCGACGTCTTCAAAGCCGATGCAAACTTTTACGATATTCTCCAGCCCAACGTACCCTCTCTATTTTAAAAAAAACTCGGCCCTTAAATATCATGAAAAATTCGAGTCCAAAATTCCATCGCCTCCTACTCCCGGTGCTGCTAGGAATAGTCGGCCTCTGGGGCTCCAGTCCACTGGCTGCCATCCTTCATCAAATCAACGACCAACCCACTCTATATTTCATACCGGAAGGGAAAAAATCTTACAATGCAAACCACCGGCACACCCATATCAACTTCGAGGCCCTAACAGAGAGTCAACGCCCCGACCCAAACACCCCCTCGTACTTCAGTCCCCACTGGCGAATGGGGATCGCGAACCACAGCTGCTTCTTCGAAATCCAGATGACCGGGCATTGTTACGAGTATTTACGGATTAACGATGACTCAAGAGAGGAGCTGAAACTCAAACCCTTCGGGGAACACTACCGACAAATACTCGCCGCTCCTGCCCTCATGGGGAGAAATGTCGACGATGGCCTAATCCGCCTCGACCGCCAGTGGTGGAGTCCCAGTTCCCACTACACCCTTCAGCACTGGAACCTCGCTGCGGGAAATCGTTTCGCCAGGCGCATCACCCTCGACTTCGGTGCCATGGCTTCAGTCCTGAAAGATCAGTCCGTCGCCGTCCGGCTCTGGGGCGCCGAGTGGACTCATCCCTGGGACGACGCCGGGAGAAATGCGCCCCACGTCCGCAGCCTGCCGAATAACTTCGTGCT
>JAITKE010000030.1 GCA_031278595.1 Puniceicoccales bacterium | reverse complement strand
CCGCCGAAGCCCCCGGAGGGGGCTTCGGCGCAAAGGCAGCCCCAAAACCAAAATTCAGTAACTCCCTTTTCGCTGCTTGATTTGACAATATTATCTAGGCGAGGGAGCCCTCTTCGAGGGGGCGGTTTTCGTGGAGGCGGCGGATCGCATCGCCCAGAAGGGGAGCCAGATCGAGGACGGTGGTGGGCAGACCGCCGTTTACGTTGGCCGGAAGGGAGTTTCCATCGGCCGAAGGAAAGGCCCCACTGATTGGCAGGGAATTGCTGGTGAACAGCGCCTCAAGGCCGCTGTGGTGGAGGTGTTGCTGGGCGGCGTTGTTTAGGGAACTGTGCACGACGGCAGCCTGGACGGAGGCGGCGCCCCGGCGGCGGAGATATTGGGCGGCTGCTTTCAGCGTCGAGCCGGTTTCGGCCATGTCGTCGACGAGGAGGATATCGCGGTTTTCGATCTCCCCCAGCGCGTCGACGATGGCGAGCTCCTCTTTTTCTCGGCGCTGCTTCCGGAGGAGAAGGAGTGGGCACGACAGGGCATCGGCCCAGAGGGCCGCCCGTTTCGCCCCGCCCAGGTCGGGGGAGGCGATGCTCAGACGGGAACTTTTGTATTTCTGGAGTAGGGGGATAAAGAGAGGGCCGGCGGACAGATGCTCGACCGGAAGGTCAAAAAAGCCCGTGATCGACGGCGTGTGGAGCTCCAGCGTCAGGAGACGCCGGATGCCGGCGGTCGTGAACAGGTTGGCCACCAGCTTGGCCGTGAGGGCGGTCTGCTGCTGTCCCCGATGGTTCTGTCGGGCATAGGCAAAGAAGGGGAGGACGGCCGTGATGCGGGCGGCGTCGGCCCGTCGGGCGGCATCGGCCAGCATCAGCAGTTCCATGAGGTAGTGGGAAGCCGGCCGCCGCAGGGATTGGAGGAGGAAGACGTCACGACCCCGAAGGTTTTCCAGAATTTGTATCCGCGTCTCGCCGTCGGGGAACTCGGAGATCTCCAGGGCACCGAGGGCCTGCCGCAGATGGGCGGCGATCTTCTCCGCCAGGGCCCGATGCGAAGTCCCCGCCAGCAATTGCATCGGGTGAGATTAGAATGGGCCTTGGAAAAGGCAAGTGCGAAGCGGGAGAAGCCTCTTGACTCGGGAAGATTTTCGTCTTACTTCGGCTGAACTTGATTCGTAATTTACGAAGATATGACTGAAAAAACGATAGAGCAGCGCGTTAAGGAGATCATCATTAACCAGCTCGGGGTCAGCGCGGAAAAGGTCACGCCGGAGGCTTCTTTTCTGGAGGACTTGGGTGCGGATTCTCTGGATACGGTGGAATTGGTGATGGCCTTCGAGGAGGAGTTCGCCAACGAACTGGGCGGGGAAATCCCGGAGGCGGAGGCGGAGGGACTGCGGACGGTCCAGGATGTCATTCGTTACATCTCGGATAAGCTCGGACAGAAGCAGGCCGTTGCCTGAGACCATGGCCGTGGCTTCCCTTCCGCCGGAGCAACGGGTGGTGGTGACGGGCATGGGCTTGGTCACGCCGCTGGGCGACGAATTGAAGGTGTTCTGGCAACGGCTCACGGCGGGCGTCTCGGGCATCGGGCGGATCACGCACTTCGACACGACGCACTGCGAGTGCCAGGTGGGGGCGGAGGTGAAGGATTTCGATCCGGAGCGCTTCATGGATCCCAAGGAGGCCAGGCGGAATGACCGCTTTGCCCAGTTCGCCGTTGCGGCGGCCCAGAAAGCTTTGCAAGATGCTTCCTTTGCCCCACAGGGGCCGGACGAGGCCGAGCGCCTGGGGGTGGTGATCGGCTCCGGCATCGGAGGCATGGAGACCATCCAAATCCAGACCGGAAAATTCCATCAGTCCGAGACGCGAAGGGTCTCGCCCTTCATGATCCCCTCGCTCATCTGCAACATCGCCTCCGGGGTGGTGGCGATTGAGGTGGGCGCCAGGGGGCCCAATTTTTCCGTCGTGACCGCCTGCGCCGCCGGTTCGCATTCCATCGGCGAGGCCTTTCAGCTGTTGCGCCTGGGGAAGGCCGATGTGATGCTGGCCGGTGGGAGCGAGGCCCCGCTGACGGAGCTCAGCTTTGCCGGTTTCTGCGCCATGAAGGCCCTGAGCACCTCTTTCAACGAGGATCCGGCCCATGCCTGCCGTCCCTTCGATGCGAAGCGGGACGGTTTCGTGATGGGGGAGGGAGCCGGATTGCTGGTGCTGGAAACCCTGGCCCATGCCCAGTCTCGCGGGGCCAGAATCTATGCCGAGCTCGTCGCCTACGAGGCCTCCTGCGATGCTCACCACATCACCGCACCGGATCCCGAGGGCGAAGGCCTGTCCCTCTGCCTGCGCCGCCTCTTGAAGGGGGCCGGCTGTGCGCCGGAGGAGGTGGACTACATCAATGCCCACGGCACATCGACGCTCTACAATGACCGGAGCGAAACCCTGGCCATCAAACGGGTCTTCGGCCAGGCCGCTCGGACCATTCCCATCAGTTCGACCAAGAGCATGACCGGCCACCTGCTGGGTGCGGCCGGCGGCATCGAGGCCATCGCGACCATCCAAAGCATCGTCAGTGGCCTCATCCCCCCGACCATCAACTACGAATTTCCCGATCCGGACTGCGACCTCAACTACGTGCCGAATGTCGCCCTGCGCCGAGAAGTGCGGACGGCCCTAAGCGAGAACCTGGCCTTTGGGGGTCACAACGCGGCGCTGCTCTTCCGTCGCTTCGAGAATTCGTAAGATGAAGCCGGCCGAAGTCCTCCTGCGAGGATTTCTCCCCACGGCGGGCTTTATCCTGTCACTGCTGCCGAGCCGGGGCATCGCCCTGCTCGCCGCATTGCTGGGACGGGTGTTTTACTACACCTTCCCCCGTCGCCGCCGGACGCTCCTGTCCAATTTGGACCATGCCTTTCCCCAAAAATCCTGGGCCTGGAAGCGGCGCATCGGCCGGACGAGCTGCGGGCGCATGATGGAAATGGGCTGCCTGGCCCTGGTCTCGCCTTTTTTTTCAAAAAACCGCCTCCGGAAGAACGGCTCCGTTTCCGAAGCGCTGGGGCAATGGCTGTGCGAAGTCCGGGAGCGACCCCGACCGGTGCTGCTGTGGATTCCGCACCTGAGCATGATGGAGGCGGCGACCTGGCTGCCGATTTTCGCTCCGGAGCTCGCCCGGGAACGGCGCAGTGGGGTTCTGTTCCGCCCCTTGGAAAATCCATGGCTCGATGCCTGGCTCCGGCGCACGCGGGAACGCTTCGGCCTCGAGCTGCTCTCCCGCAAAGATGGCCTTCTGAAGGCCAAGGGCATCCTGCGGGCAAAGGGGATCGTTGCCTTTCTGGGCGACCAGAGTGCGGGCAAGAGCGGGATTCTGTCCCATTTCATGGGACGCCTGGCCTCCAGCAGCCCCCTGGCCGATCTGTTGGCCCCGTGCGGAGAGGGGGTGGAGGTCTATGCCCTGTGGACGCGTCGCCGGGGCTTTGCCCGGGTGCATCTCGAGCTCGAGCGCCTGGTGAAGCCGGAATCGGGCTCGTCCTGGGCGCAGGCGGGCAATGACTGGTTGGGCCAGCTCCTGCGCTCCAACGAAAGCATCTGCGAGGATTGGCTCTGGGTGCACCGCCGCTGGCATACCCAGGATGAGCCCCAGGCCTTCCTCCACCTCGACCACCGGCGGAATTTGCTCCTGAGCGACCCGGCGGTGCGGGCGGAGCTGGTGCGGGCTCGGGCGACGAGGCTCTGGGTGCGCCTGCCGAACTGGCTCGGGGACTTCGTCATGGCCGTTCCCCTGTTGAGGAAATTACATTCCATGCGTCCGGATGCGGCGATCACGCTGCTGGGGCCGGCCTCCCTGGCCCCATTGGTGTCGCGCTGGCAATTGGCGGATCGCTTTCTGCCCTTGCCCCCCAAGGGCTGGGACTATTTCCCAAAGCTCCGTGCCCTGAGCGGGGAAATCCCCGACTTCTATATCCTGCTGACCCATTCCCTCCGCAGTGAATTGGAGGCAAAAGTTCTGCGCGCCCACGAGACCTTCGGCCTGCAGCTTCCCCAAAGGAGGAGGATTTTCGTCCGGCATCCCTGGAAAGTCCCGGCGGATTTTCAGCAGGAACACCAGAGCCTTCTCTGGGAGCGCTTTTTTCGATCGATGGGCCTGCGGGAGAAAATTTCCCGTGCGCCGCAGGAGACCTGGCTCCGGCCCGAAAGGGTCACGGTGGGCCTCGTCTTTGGCAGTGCGAACCTTCCGGCGAAGCGCTGGCCATTGGAGCGATGGGAGTCATTGGCCTCGCGACTCCTGTCTGCCAGTCTCTGTGGGCGCGTACTGCTCCTGGGCACGGCGCCGGATGCGGAAATCCTGTCCCGCCACCGCGGCTTTTCCGCTCCGGAGATCATACACCTGGAGGGCGAGACGGACCTCAGGGGCCTAGCCGATGCGCTGGGCTCGTGCTCGGTCGTGGTGGGCAACGACACGGGTGCACTGCACCTGGCCAATGCGCTGGGCGTCCCCTGCGTCGTCCTCTATGGCCCCACCTCGCCCCAGCGAACAGGACTTTTTTTCGCCGCGCCGCACCGGGAGCTCCAGTCCCCCACGAGCCCATCGATGGAGGGCATTTCGGTGGAGGCGGTCGAAGCGGCCGTTCTCTCGCTGCTGTTCTGAGGAGGTGCTGTCCTGATGGAGCGTTTTTCCGCGGCGTGATGGGGCGTTTTACCATGGCTTCGGCCGGATCCTTCGCTGTCTTTGCAGCGCGCCCACGGAGTGGGCGCGCTGGTGCCCGCTCCGCGGGCGATTCCTTCGGAATCCAAAGACAGCGAAAAAAAACAGACGGCGAAAAAATAAACAATCCATCGTGCAGAGAATTTTTTCACTTTTTCCGAAATTTCCTCCTTTTCTAGCCCAGAGACCCCACGGGCCTACTCTTGAGGCCTTGACCTCTGGGGAAAAATGCCTAAACTCCCGGGAAAAGGGTTTTTCTGGGATATGTCGTGCGATCAAATGGCGAATGTGATCAGCGCCTTCGGGCGTGAGATCGGGGTGGCGCTGCAGGTGGATCCGACCGGCTACTGCTGCCTGTCGGCCAAGGGCAACCTGGAGATCCACCTGAAATTCAATCCCTACTTCGACGGCGTGATCTTCTATTCCGAGATCGGCGAGGTGCCGGAGATGGCAAAAAAGGATGTCTTCCTCTTCTTCAACCACGAAAATGCCTCAGGGAGCGGTTTTACGTTTTCCTACAGCCAGGATTCCGGCCAAATAGGGGTGACTTGTCTCCTGCCAAGCCGCTTCATCGAGCTGGAGCACTTCAAGACCCTGTTCGAGCACTTCGTCAACGAGGTGGAGGCCTGGAGCGAAAAAATGCTTCAGTTTGCCCGAGGGGAGATGCCGGAGCACAGCGGCGGCCCGGCCGGAAAATCCGCAGCAATACCCGCTCCGGCAGGGGAGCCTGCTCCGGCGGGAGGCATGGATCCGGGCTTCTTCATGCGCGTCTGAGCGTTTGCTTTTTCCCTTCTATTATCCTTCGCTTCCTTCTTTCTTATTCTTCCTCCGCCGAAGCGCGTTGCTGATTCTTGGAAATGCTCGGGAGTGAGGATGGAAGAATACGTTCTCTTTCCCGTTTCCTTTCTCCCTAGAGGCGTTTTTTCTGATCCCTAGAGGGTGTCGTCAAATAAAAGCTGGAAACTTCTGTCAATCGTGAGAGCTGAGGTTCCGTCAATCGTAGGA
>JAITKE010000053.1 GCA_031278595.1 Puniceicoccales bacterium | reverse complement strand
CTTTCTCCAGCAGGAGCCGTACGATCTCCGTGTGTCCCTTTGATCCGGCGAGGATGAGCGGGGGGTCCCCGTCATTGGTCTTTGCCTCGACCTCTGCTCCTTTCTCCAGCAGGAGCCGTACGATCTCCGTATGTCTATTTGAGACAGCGAGGATGAGCGGGGTATTCCCGTATTTGTTCTTTGCCTCGACCGTTGCTTTTTTCTCCAGCAGGAGGGGTACGACCTCCGTATATCCATTTAAGGCGGCGAGGAGGAGCGGGGTGTTCTCGTCATTGTCCTTTGCCTCGACCGCTGCTCCTTTCTCCAGCAGGAGGCGGGTTAGGCGCATGTGGCCACCTCTGGCAGCGAAGTGCAGTAAAGTTTGACCCTCGCGGCTATTCTCATTCTCGGTCTCTTGGTCGGCGTCGTCTCCTTCTGCTTTTTTCTCGTGGTAGACGGCTTCGATGAGGGCCTGTACATTCTGGGTAGGAGAGGAGTCGTTCTCATGTTCTGCGTCCTCAGATGCTGTGTCGCCGGATGCTGTGTCGCCGGATGCTGATTTCTCGTCCAGCTGGGCGGCGATTTGAAAGACCTTGCGGATGTAGACGAATTCTCCCTCCTCGGCTGCCCGGAAACAGTTGGCGATGGCTTCTGTCAGGTCGAAATTTTCTGCCGTGAGCGAAAAGGGGTCCAGAGATGCTGCCGCCGGCTCTTCGGCCGGAGTTTCCTCTTCCTCCGGTTCTTGTGACTCGCTTCCTCTTTCCACGGCCGGAGTTTCTTCCGGATCAGCATCTTCTCCCTCTGGTTCTTCGCTTCCCGTTTCTTCCGGATCATCCGGGTGGTTCCACTGAATCTCGGCCAGCGCGGCGCTGAAGGTTTTTCCTGAAATAGGATTGGGAAGAACTTGATCGAGAAGTTGCTCCAGACGTTCGCGGCCTTCAGCTGTGTCTGGGTCGATGGTGAATTCCGGCGGCGGGATGACGTGGACGCCGATGACCAGGAACCTATCATCTTTTCCGGCGGGCCAGTAGATCAAGGTGGCGAAGACGAAAGGCGTGTTTGAGGCAGCTCCCGTGATCGTGGTGCGCCAGTACGGAGCCGCTCGCTCGGCGGCAGCTTTTTTACCTGCATCCTCTGAATTCAGGTCTAGCGAGCTCCACCCGAGGTCTCGCCGGAGGAAGCCGTTGGGGAGGGAACAAATCCGGGGGCCGAGCCGCCCGTTCTGGTCGGCCGAAAGATCGAAGCGAATCTGGCCGGCCGAGAGCGGGAGTATCTTGACCGCCGCAGAGCCTTTGTGGTTCTGGAGCCACAGAATGGCATTCTTCCTGTCCGTAGGAGACTGATGGACGGTAAGGGTGATATACAGACTGCCGATGAGCTGGTCCTTGGCCACCATTCCCAGGCGCTCCGGCCAGGAACGAACTGCTTCCGGCAGCAGGGGCAACAGGGATAGGGTATCTGTGGATGCTCCTGAATCAATAGTCTCATATACCTGGGCGATGGGCCAGGGCCCATCATAGGTCGTCTCGGCTTCGTAGAGAAATTCAGCTCCATTGCCATTTTTCTGTGTTTGCATGCATAGCATCCTATCGTTGTATTCCAACCATGGCAACACTGCCTCGGAGGGGGCCACTGCCAGAAGCAGGCCCAAGCCGGCGGCGAAGGCCGAGGGTCTGGGCAGGCGGAGTAAGCGAGGCGAGCGAAGCGGGAAGGGGTGCAATGAGCCCCCAGAATGGAAAGGCGATGTGGAAAGGCCGTTGGGCTGTGCTTTGGAAAAAATCCTCTGTTGTGAACTGTTCATAAGGCGCATGACTGACTTTTGTTGCTTTCGTTTAGTGAGACAACGGGTATTATGCAAGTTTTATTTCGGAATTCAAGGTGTTTTAGGAATTCAAGGTGTTTTAGGAAGACAAGGTGTTTTAGGAAGATGAAAAAACTCGATGATGGCTAGCTTTCCCCGAGCTCCCACAATCCGACGGACAGCGGTGGCAAGTGCAGGATGGAATCGGCTATCAGGTAGAGGGAATGCGACAGCCCTGCCGGGTCGAGGCGCTCGGTGTCGGCGATGGGACGGAGGGGAAGGGAGCCCAGCTCGCCCAGGTCGAAACGGGCCTCCTCCGGATGGGGATTGATGGCGAAGAGGAGTTTTTCGGACCCCAGCTCCCCGGAGGCGTTGAAGAGCAGGGCGCAGGCGGAGTTGTTCTCCAATGGAGGATAGGAGCGGATGTAGTGGCGAGAGGGCCGCCGAGGAAGGCGCCAGAGCCGGCCGATGGGGGATTGCCGGTGGCGCAACCACTGGCGAAAATATTCCCTCGTGCCGGAGAAGAGCCGGGCGCGCCGGTAGTCCAGGGCATTGAGTTCGGGATTCTGGTAGGTGTTGCGAACCCCGCCCTTGGAATGGAGGAAATCCTGTCCCGCGGCGAACATCGGGATGCCAATGCTGGCGAAGAGCAGGGCGATGGCGAGATGCGTGCGGCGGCGGTCATTGGGCGTCGGAACGCGGCCGTCGTGGTTGGCCTTCTCCGTAATGCGGTCGATCCAGCTGTGGTCGTCGTGGCAAGAGACGTAGTTGACGCTCTGGGCGGGGAATCGGGAGCGGTATTTCAGCGAGCCGCCCATGAAGTAGTCCAGTCCCTCGCGATTGCCATTGCCCCAGACGTAGTGGGCGATGAAGTCCCGGTACTCGTCGTTCCAAGCGGCGAAGCCGGTCGGGCGAAGCGCATGCCCGATGTGCCCCCGAAAGCTCCAGGGCTCGGCGATGAGGATGAGGGAGGGCCGGAGGGCCTTGAGCCGCTCCTCGATCGCGCGGAGGCAGTCCATACCCAGCAGCTCCGCCAAGTCGAAGCGGAAGCCGTCCACCCCGTAGGCCTTGACCCAGTGCTCCAGGCTGTCGAGAATCGCCCGCTGAGCCATGGGGGATTCGCTGCGAAAATCATTCCCACAGCCGCTGAAGTTCAGGAGGCTGCCGTCAGGAGCATGGCGGAAGTAGTAGTCCTCGTCGATGATGCCGTAGGGATTCGGCGAGCCGAGGTGGTTGTAGACGACATCCAGGATAACCGCCATGCCCAGCGAGTGAAACTTCTCCACGAGTTCCTGAAACTCGCCCACCTGGCTGCCCTCTTCGGGACTGGAGGCGTAGGCGCTGCAGGGGGAGAAAAAATTCCGCGGCATGTAGCCCCAGGCATAATCCTGGGCCTCGCGATACTCGTACTCCGCCACCGGCTGCAGCTCCACCGCATTGATGCCCAGTTCCCGCAGATAGCCGTGGGGATCGTCGAGCCATTCGCAAAACCCGGCGAAGGAGCTACGCCTTTCCGCCGGAAAATTCTCGGCCTGGGCGAGGAGGTCGCGCAGGTGGATCTCCGCGATCTGCAGGTCCTCCCAGGCCGGCGGGTGGAAGGGAGCGGACTGGTGGAGCTGGAATTTCTGCGGCGGAAGGATGATGCCGGGGCCCTGCGGCCCGACCAGTGCCCGGGCATGGGGATCCGTTATCGTCCTCTCCTCCCAGGTCTCGCGTCCATCGGCGTCCATCCGGCGCTGGCCGATGCGGTATTCGTAAAAAAATCCCTCCAGCGGGATGTCCAGGGCGCCGAACCAAACCCCGTCCTCGTCCTGCTCCATCGGGCACACGAGCCGGAGTTCGGAATGGGGATCCCGCAGCCGGAGCTCCACCTTCTGCAGCCGCGGGCCGAAGAGCCGGAACTGCGCCTCCTGCCCGACGAAGGAAACCCCCATCGCCTGTTCGGACTGCATCCGGAGCAGGACTCGGGAGGAATCGATGGGCAACGAGCCCTTTCGGTGCCGCCGGCGGAGGCTCATCGGCCGCTGCAGCGGGAAGGGCCCGTCGATGTGGAAGCGGAAGAGCTGGTAGCCCGTGCGCTGCGGATGGTAGATGAAGTTGCTGATGCCGGGGGCCGCTTCGGCGGACTGCAGGCAATTGTCCGGCAGCCGCGACCAATGGCCCTGGGGAGAGACGTATTTGAAGGATTGGCCCTCCTGGAACTGGTGAGGCGGGAGCTTCAGGACCCAGCAGAGCTCGCCGTAGACGATTTCCGGATGCAGTTGCCAGCGACTGCCCTCGATTTCCGGCTTCCAGCCGTTGAAATCTCCGGCCAGGAAGAAGGAGGAGGCCCCGGCCTCTTCCTGGGGAATACACTCGGGCAGGAGGACGAAGCAGAGGGACTGCCGGTGGCGGTAGTAGCCGGAGCGCTTGGCCCATTCGAAGGGCGAGGGCCTCTCCAGGTGAAAGGGTACCGGTTCCTCGCCGAGAAGGAGTTCGAGGGGTGGTAGGCCACTCTCCTGCACCTTCCAGTCCTCCCGAAGCAGCACGAGCCCCTGCTGCCGCGTCTCCCAGAAAACGGACTGTATCTCCTCGTCGATACGGGTCTCATCCACGGGACTTCAGTCTGTGGACTTTTGCCCCGGCGTCGATGGCAAAGCGAGTGCTTCGTCGCGAGGCCGGTGGACGGAGTATCGTCCGGAAGGAGCGCTTTGCCGGAGAAAATTGTCCCGCCGGGCGCTGTGTTTCTGGGAGATGGTTCTGGGCTGGGGGCGGTTTTGGGGCGATGGCCCCCTGGCGAAGCCAGGCGGCTGTTTTCATGAAAGGAAAACAGCCGGGTCTGAGAACGGCCGAAGGCCGTTCTCAGACGGGCCATCGCCCCGACCCACAGACGGGCCCAACCTACACTCCAGCCGCAGGCCATCGCCCCCACGACCATCACAAGCTGAAAAGTGCTTCGCAACCCAAAAAATGCTGGCGCCGGATGGGACTGGTGTATTTTGGGTCTGCCGGCATCCTCCCTTCGCCGCCTTTGGAGCCCCGGAGGGGCTCCGGCCCGCTGCGCGGGCCCCGGCGGAGGAAAATGAAAAAATCCTTTTTCATTTTCCTCCGCCGCAAAGGCGGCGAAATGGAGGCCCTTAGGGATCGAGCCGCAGCCGAAAGCGCTCGACGAGCTTCTGGCGAATGGAGGCCGGGAGCTTGGCCAGGAGCTCCGGATCCGGGGGAACAGCCTCCGTTGCCGGATTCGTCTTTCCCGACGGAGGGGGAGTTTTTTCCATTTCTCGAAACACTCGTTTTTCTGCTTCCCGAGGGAACTCTTCCGAAGATGGGGAGTTTTCAGCGGGATTGGCAGAATGGATTTCCGGGGATGGGGGAGGGAATTCTTCCGCCGGAGGGGACGACGGGGGAATATTTTTGCCTGAGTTCGCTCCGGGCAATGCCCGCAGGCGGCGGAGCAGCTCGTCCAAACTCCTCATCTGGCAGGCCTCGATGGCCCGGAACAGGGCCATTTCGAAATTCACCTTCTCCGAAAGTCCGGAGCGCAGCTCTTCGTAGGAAGAGGAGAGGCGTTCCAGCAACTTGGCCAGGAGCGGGGCGGAGGGTTTTTCCGGAGAGCTTTGGGCCGAAGGGCTCTCCAGGAGCCGGGACTGAACCCGCTCGCGCAGATCCAGGAGGAGCCGGGGAAAGTCGCAGCCCCGGGCCTCCAGTAAATCCGTCCAGTGCAGAATTTTTCGGTAATCCTCGGCGTAGATGGTCTGCAGGATCTCTTCCAATTCCTCCGGCATGGCCAGACCGTAGATCTCCAGCACCGCCCGCCGGGAAATCGTCCCATCGCCGAAGCTCATCATCTGCTCCAGATAGGTCTGGGCATCCCGCAGACTTCCGGCGGCGAGACGCGTCAGGGCCTCCAGGGCCGATGCTTCGGCCCTTACATTCTCCTGCTCGGCGATCTGCTGCAATTTTTGGGCGATGAGGGCCGGCGGAAGCAGGCGAAACTCGAAGCGTTGGCAGCGCGAGGCGATGGTCACCGGAATTTTCGCCGCCTCCGTCGTCGCAAAGATGAACTTCACATGGGCCGGAGGCTCCTCCAGGGTCTTGAGCAGCGCGTTGAAAGCGGAGAGTGAAAGCATGTGGATCTCGTCCAGGATGTAGATCTTGTAGCGACATTCGCCGGGCGTGTAGCGGCACTCCTCCCGCAGGGCGCGGATCTGCTCGACGGAATTGTTCGAAGCCCCGTCGATTTCGATGACGTCGAGGCAGTTGCCTTCCAAAATACTTCGCGTTAAGGGAAGATCGGGGTCGGCCTGGAGCGAGGGCTGTGGAACTGCATTCAGAGCGGCTGCCAAGAGGCGTGCCGTCGAGGTTTTACCCGTTCCACGTGGCCCGATGAAGAGAAAGGCATGGGCGATGCGCCGGCGCTCGATGGCCTGCGCCAGGGTTTTCACGATGGGCTCCTGGCCGATCAGTTCGGAGAAGCGCCTGGGCCTCCAGCGCCGCGCGATGACCTGATATTCGGATTCGGGCATGACGGCCCCATGGAAATCCGCGGTGGCTTCACTTCAAGATTTTTCCGAGTCCCCAACGGCGTCGGCCATTGCCAGCCAGCGCTCCTCGAGTTTTTCCAAAAGCTCTCCCTGCCTCTCCCACTCGGCCTGGGTCTTCGTTTCCCCGTTCTTCGCCAGCTGCTCCGCGAGCTCCGCCTGTTGGGCTCGCAGCGATTCCATCTGCCGCTCCAGCTCGGCCAGCTCTTCGGCCCTGGGCTGATGGGACGGGGTCGTCGGCTTCGGGGAAGCGGAGGGAGATTTTTTCTGGAACAGGCTCTGGCGATAGTCCTCCAGATCTCCATCGTAGCGCCGGCACTGCCCGTGCTCGATGAGCCAGAGCTGGTCGCAGACCGCCTCCAGAGTGAAGAAATCGTGGGCGACGAGGACGACCGCGCCGTTGTAGTCCTGCAGGGCTCGTATGAGCGCCTCCTTGGAATCGATGTCCAGGTGATTGGTCGGCTCGTCCAGGAGGAGCAGGTGCGGGGCGTCCCGGGTGATGAGGGCCAGGAGCAGTCGCGTCTTCTCGCCGCCCGAGAGCCGCTCGATGCGGGTTTCCGCCTTGTCCTGCGTAAGGCCGAAGCGGGCCAGCTGGGAGCGAATCTGTGTCTCCGGATAACCACTTAACACGGCAGTCATGGCCCCGATGGGAGTCTGCTGCAGCGGTAAAATCTCTGCCAGCTGCTGCGAAAAATAGGCCACTTTCAGTCCCTTGGCCAGCTCTAGCTGACCATCTTGAAGTTCCAATTTGCCGGCGAGCAGTCGGGTCAGAGTAGACTTTCCCTGGCCATTGGCGCCCAGCACGCCGATGCGGTCGCCCTGGTCGATGCGCAGCTCGAGATTCTTCAGGACGAGCTCCGAATCGTAGCCGACGCTGCCGCCCCGAAGCTTGAGCAGGACGCGGTCGATGTCGGCGGGCGAGGGGAAGGAAAATGCCGTCGCCGCATCGGGCAGCGGGGGCGGGATGGCCTCCATCCGGGCGAGCATCTTCAGCCGACTCTGGGCCTGTTTGGCCTTGGAAGCCTTGTAGCGAAAGCGGTCGACGAAGGACTGCAAGTGCTCGCGGCGCTTCTCCTGCTTCTCCCGCGCCCTGCCCTGGGCGGCCTCCTGCGTCCGGCGGGTGAGCTCGAAGGTGTCGTAATTCCCGCTGTAGAACCTCATCTCTCCGCGATGGATGTGGAGGATGTGCGTGCAGAGGCGGTTGAGGAAGTGGCGGTCGTGGCTGATGAGCAGGAGCGTCTGGCTCGCCTTGGCCAGGTGCTGCTCCAGCCAAAGGGTGGTCTCGAGGTCCAGGTGATTGGTCGGCTCATCCAGGAGGAGGAGCTCCGAGGGGGCGAAGAGGGTGGCCGCCAGGGCGACCCGCATCTGCCAACCGCCGGAGAAGGCGGACAGGGGTTTGGTGATTTCCTCCTGCGAAAAGCCGAGGCCGTGCAGAATTTCGGAGGCCCGGCTCTCGGCCCGGTAGCCATCGATCATCTGGAGGCGATCGCAGATCTCGGCGATTTTGTCCGCATCCTCCTCCTCGTCCAGCGCCGTGGAGAGCGCCTTCCACTCCCCGTCGGCCGAGAGGACGAAGTCCAGCAGCGCCCGGCTCTGGTCGCCGATTTCCTGCTCCACGCTCTGGATACGCAGCTGCTTGGGCCGTTCGATCCGGCCGGCATCGAGCGGCAGTTCCCCCTTCAGCAGGCAAAAAAAGGTCGTCTTGCCGCAGCCGTTGTGGCCCACCACCCCGACCCGAGCCCCCTGGGGAATCGTGAACGTGGCGTTTTCCCAAAGTGTCCGCTTCCCGATGGCATAGGCGATTTCCCGACAGCTGATCATGACGTCCCGTCTCTCGACAGCACCCCGAGAGCGCGAAATTAGCCCCCAGTGGCAAGAAGAATTGAAGGAGGGAAAATTGGAGGAGAAATGGCCTTTTTCTTTTTTGGCGGAAGAAGAGACTTCAAGTCACCCCAAAGCTTCCACGAAAAGTAGCCAGACTTCCTGTTATTTAATGGCCTGAACCTTGATTCTGCGCCATGAACCGAAGCATGCGATCGATGATGGGGAGCTCGAAATCTTTGCTGGTAGCCCCATGTCCTTCCTTGTTGTAAGTTTCGATTGCCATCAACCCATTGTGAAACGGCAAAGCTTCGAAATCTTGAAAACGGCTTCGGGATAAAAAATCTCTTATTCTTTCTTCACTCTGTACCCAAAATAGGAAAGGCGAGAAGAAGTTTTCGTAATGAATAGGATCGGCTGTGTTTCGCGGACAGCAGGAGTCGGTTTTCGGAAAATTTCTCTTGAGTAGATTGGGCCCGCTTTAGAAGAAAGCCGTGAGGCAATTGCCTTGAGCGAAGGTCGGGATTGTAATCGTAATCCTGGGCGAAACGCATACCCTCTCCGATAATTTTGACGGCGATGGGCTGCCGATGACTGTAGGACAGGTGCTCATCCGTCGGCAGATGATGATAAATTTCAGTTGTTTCGGGTCTCTCTGCCTCGGACAGGGAGATTTCCTCCAGGTAGCAGAGGCAATTCTCATCCGCAATGCCCAAACGCTTCTGCCAGGAACTTAGCTCTTCCGCTTCTTTTGCTAACGAAGGGACTTTTGTGAGAAATTCCTCTCGATTCAATCGGTAGAAATGCGACTCCAGTGCCCAGCTCGGCGCCAGAGCGAAGAGAAAGAGGAAAAGAAAGATGTGGCGATAATTAGTGCACTTGAAGTTCATGAATACGAAGTTGCTTCCATGGCTTCTGTTATCAAGTCGAACCTATTAACTTAGGCTACGTTTCTAGGCTTGACAGATTTTTAGAGGATACCGCCAAATCAGACAGCAACCTTTCCATCTTATTCCACAAATCCTCTGATAGGTCGTGTCTCCTATGAATCCTTTCTTCCATTCTCTCCCCCTGTTTCTCTTTTCCTCTTTGTCAAGCTTCTCATTTGACGACACTCTCTAGACTCCCAACAACTTCCGTGCCCGCTCCAGATCTTCCGGCGTATCGATGCCCAGGCTGGGCTGGGGGGCTTCAAGGACATGGATGCGATGACCGGTCTCCAGGAACTGGAGCTGCTCCAGCTTTTCGGCCTCGGCGAGAGCCGTTCGGGGAAGACGAGGGAAGCTGCGCAGAAGACTCTTGGTATAGCCATAGAGGCCGATGTGAGCCCAGAAGGTACGCTGGGTTGGCCACTGCTCCTTCTCGACCCCGCGGAGGAAGGGAATCGGGCTGCGGGAGAAGTAGAGGGCCTGGCGCCCCTGTCTCAGGACGACCTTGACGCGATTCGGATTCTCCAGGTCCTCCCAGGTGGAAATCCGGTAGGCGGCCGTGAGGATGTCGCCGCCGAAATCCTGGGCATGGGCCACCAGGTTCTCCAAAAGCTTTTTATCGATGAAGGGCTCATCTCCCTGGACATTGAGGATGAAGTTGCCCCGAAAGCGCTCGGCGACGGAGGCGATGCGCGCCGTTCCGGAGGAGCACTGGGAATCGGTCATCCAGACCGTTGCACCGAAGCTTTCCGCCGCCCTCCGAATTTCCTCGTGGTCGGCCAGGATGACGACTTCCTCCACACCCGCGATGGCGGAGGCGCGCTTCCAGGTGTGGTAGAGCACCGGATGACCGGCCAAATCCAGCAGGAGCTTGCGCGGCAGCCTCGTGGAGGCAAAACGGGCCGGAATGGCGATGGAGATATTCATGCGATGCAGCCACGCCTAGGGCGATTTTCTCTTAAGAACCTCAAACCTTTTCCCTGAAAAACCCCGGGCCGTTTGACCCAAGGCAAATGCGCGTAAAGCCTTGAAGACAGGTGCACCTAGAGCTTGGAAGACAGATACGCCTGGAGCCCAAGAGTCCTTTAAAATCCGAAAATCCTTTAGACCTGGAAAACAAAGCTCTGCCCCGATGGTTTCCTAGAGGACGACGGCGCCAGGCTTTCCGTAGCTCTTCCGCTCCTGGCAGGGCGCGATGGCCCCTTTGCGAAGCAAAGGGGCCATCCTCGCTTTGCGAGGATGGCCTGGGTCGCCCCAGCGGCGAAGCCGCCTGGGGCGACCGGGCCATCGCGCCCAGAAAAAACACAGCCCTCATCTGAAGCCGAAAACCAGTGAAAGCGGGACGGCAGGGCCCTAATTCCCCCACTCGCGCTTCTTGTGCCGATTCGCCCGCAGGCGCTTGCTGCGCTTGTGCTTGTTCATTTTCAGGCGACGCTTCTTCTTGAGATTCCCCATGATTGCTGTGGCTCAGGTCACTGGAACCCCATCGACCCGATGGGCGGGATTACAAGGGCTTCGGTGTCGGAAGTAAAGCTTTTTCCCATCGCCGAAAGGGGCTCTCCGGCCCTAA
Organism: Puniceicoccales bacterium; assembly: GCA_031278595.1. GTDB lineage: Bacteria > Verrucomicrobiota > Verrucomicrobiia > Opitutales > JAIRLG01 > JAIRLG01. Next base: position 6,760 of record JAITKE010000053.1, on the reverse strand, counting down.
AGCTCGTCCGCGCTACTGACCCGAGCGACCTGAACCCCGTAGCGCCAGCGCAGAATGAGGCTCCGGACGAACTGGTGCAGAACGGCGAGCTTCAGGATGATGACGGCGTGGGGCTGGGCTCCGTGCAGGAGGAAATAGGCGGGGATGATCAGGAAGAGGAAATGGCTGCCGACGTTGACGCTCGTCAGGAAGGGTGTGTCCTTAAAAGCCGTCAAACTGTAGTGCAGCTGGAACCAAATGCCCTCCGTAAGCGCGAGCAGGGAGACCCAGGGCAACATCTGCCGGAAGAAGGAAAATATCTCCTCCTGCCCGGGGCCCATGAAGAGGCTGACGAATTCGCGGCAGAAGAACCAGATCAGGAGGAGCAGAAGTCCATGCAGAAAGAAGCACAGCCGCACGGCCGCGGAGAGCGTGGCCCGCAGGGTCGCCGTCTCCTGTTTCTCTCCCAGGAAATTGGCGATGAGGACGCAATTTCCCTTGCCCAGGCTCTCGCTGAGCAGGGACAGGATGCGCTGGAGGGAGAAGATGATGCCCAGGGCGGAGAATTCGCCAAAGGGGATGCGGGCCGAGATGACCTGGATGATGCAGCACCAGGCGATCCCGTTGATCAGGGAATTCAGGGACGACGGCAGACCGAAACGGGCATATCTCCAGCAGATCCTGGGGGAAAAGGCTGTACGACCCGTGCGGAAGGTCTCGCGATTGTGCTGAGACAGGAAGATCGGGAATACGACCAAGAGGCTGCAGACCTGGGCGACCAAGGTCGCCAGCGCACAGCCCATCAGCCCGCATTCGGGGAAACCGGCCTTCCCAAAGACGAGAGCCAGGGTCAGGAGGATGTTGAGGCCATGGCTGAAGACGAAGAGCAGGGGCATCGCGTAGCTTATCTTCCTCCCCGTGAAAAAGGAGCCGATGGCACCGAAGGCCGCGCAGTAGAAGGGCATCGAGAGAAAGCATATCCGGAGATAGGGAACCCCATCAGCCCGAAGGTTGGCCGCCAGCAACCGGGGGGCCGCTTTCCACAGGAGGGGGATGAGCAGGAGGCCAAAGCCCAGGGAGAGCCAGAGCATCTGCCAGACCGCCGGCCCGATTTGGGCGAACTGCTTCCTCCCGTTGTGGTGCCCGACGAAGACGCTGATGATGAAGATGAGGTTCAGAAGAGCGGACTGCAGAACCTCGTGCCACACGATGACCCCGATGTGTGTGTTGAACGCGGTCGGTGAGTAGTGGGCCAGGACATAGCGCCCCGTCAGACTCAGGAGGCAGGTGCTGGAAGAGGCCAGGATCAGTGGCCAGGCCAACGACCAGAGCTGCCGGGATACCTTTCGGTCGGAGGCCATAGGGAATCAACGGGAAGAGCAGGGCTCTTTTGGCATGACTCTCTGCTGCAGGAGGAAGGCACGAAGTCAATACCTCTTCTTCACGAGCCCCCATTCAGCGGAAATTAGGAGCCATAATAGAGAGTTGAAGAACACCTTCAATGTTTCCCGGAGCCATCGTCTAAACGAATACTTTCCTAATATCGCGCGGCAGGAGGTAATTATGAAATGGAAATTCGCATTTGTCCCATTACTCTGCAGTCTCTACGGCGCCGACCTTTCGGCCATGAAGACAACGGTACCCAAGGAGGAATCTGAGCCGCCCAAACGTTCCCGAAGGGCCCCCATTCCCATTCCACCTACAAGAGCGACGCCCGTCATACGGTATCCAGGCGCCCCCATGCCCCCTACGGCGGCGGCTCCTCAGGCACAGGAGGAATATCAGCATCGCCAACGACGGCGCGCAAACGCCCCTGATTCCCAGGGACAGCAGCATCGTAGACGGCACGAAAACGACCTCGATTCTCGGCAACAGGTCCCTGCTCGTCCGGTTCCTTCACTGCGCCGGCAAGAGGGCCCCCCTCGGAAGCCCATGTCTCATTCACGCAGTATACCGGAAAGGATGAGTTCACTGGAAAGCATGGAGTCACTCATATACAGCGATTCCGATCCCCAGGAATCGCCTCCTGCTCTGCCAGTTCCCTTGCCCCAGCAGTCCAAAGGCACTCCTCGGAGGCTTATGGCCCATTCGAGCAGTATACCCGAAAGGATAGGTTCACTGGAAAGCATGGAGTCACTCATATACAGCGATTCCGATTCCCGAGAACCGGCCTCTGTTTCGCCGATTCCTTCGGCATACCGGCAGGAAGATGAACGCCGGCAGGAAGATGAGCCGGAAGAAATGAATCAGGTGCCGGATCTACCGCCGCAGTCGAAACACCCTAGGCACAGGCATCGGCATCCTATCGATCCTTCACCGCAGGGTAGGCATAAACATCGACATCCTATCTCCCAAAATCCTTCACCGCAAGGGCAAGATTACGGGGATGAGAGGGATTCACGGCAGGGTGATTTCGCCAGGCAGTCGGTGACCATAGTCCCTGCGAGCAGTGCGCCCGTGACGTGGGAGGCTCCGGAGGAAGCTCGTTTATCAAGAGTGGATCCACCGCAGAGTTCACGAAGAAGAACCGAGGAGCCGCGGCGCAGGAGGCCGAACAGAAGTGTATTAGTGCCGGATCAGGACGGATCCGAAGAGGAACAGCAGGCTGTTGAGGCATTTCCCAGATACAATCCGGGAAGAGTAGATTCAGAGGACTCGCGATCGAGTTATTCTTCGGGTAGGGCTTCGCGCGCGGGCGCAGGTGCATCTTCCTCAAAAAGAGCGAGGGAGCAGCGACTGCCGCTTGAGGTTTTTCCCTCTTCCGAGCCGCTGTTTAAGTATACGTCCAAGGCTCAAGATGATCTGGGACAGGAAGAGTCTCCAATATCGGAACCACCGCGAAAATCGCGAAGACGGACGCGGGATGCGCAGCGAAGTCCCCGAGTGGCCTTCAGCTTTGAATCAAGACCAAAGAACTTGCCGCATCCCAGCAGCAGGACGGAGGGCCGAAGGCTGAGCCGAAAAAGCATCTATACCAAGACCTTTTTGGATCGATTAAAGCCTGTCCTCCTTCAGGCCACACAGCAATGCATGATAAATGGTTTCTCCGGGCTAATCGATGTCATCGTCGATAAAATCGAAGATGAAGGAGGATTAAAGGAATTATCTCGGGGAGAATTTTTAATCGCCCATCTCAAGCATGAAGAGACCTTCGCCTATGTCCGTCGCATGGATCAGCCCGCAAGTGAACAGATGGCACTCTATACCTACGCCGATGCTACGTTGGCCTCGGATGATGGCTGGTTTAATAAAATCAAACGCGATGTTCTGGATATCATGCTGCCTCACATAGAAATTTACAACGCTCTTATGCAATTGTGCTCGCCGGCAGACGTGATAGAGGAAGAGCATTTTCTCTCCTATTTGGAAGCCTATCTCGATCCTATTTTCGACGCCCTACTGCCGAAAATCACCAATGCCATATTTTCCCTGGTGTCGGATGCTATTCAGTCGCCAGGCTGTACCCTGTTCGGCAAATCGAAGCTCAGTTACCGTGAGCGGGTACAGCTCGCTTCCAGTGCAGCAGATGCCCTAAAGGGAATATTTAAGAAAATTCTCAATGAGGATATCGTCGAAGGCATAGCCGGAGTGGCCAGTGTGCTGATCCCTCATATAATAGGTGAGCCATCGGGGAAGGCTGCAGAATCTCCCAACACCGGACGCCTTTCCATTCCGAGCTTTAGGGAAGATTAAAGTTTTACGGCCTAAAGGCCGGGTTGGGAAATTTTGGGGTGGGTGGGCGGGGCATGGCGCTGTCTTTGGATTCCGGAGGAATCGGCCCGCGGAGCGGGCAGCAGAGCGGCCCCTGAAAAGGCCTTTTCAGGGGCCGCTCTGCAAAGACAGCGCCGGAGTCGACGAGAGAAAATCTGGACTTTGGGGCGTGAAGTGCCAACGTGGTGGTCCGTCGCATGACCAAGGCCGCTTTTATCTTTCCGGGACAGGGGACGCAGGTGCCCGGCATGGGACAGATCCTGTACGAAAATGTCCGGTCTGTCCGGAAGTATTTCGACGAGGCGGGAGAGATGCTCGGCCATGACCTGATCCCCATCATGCGGGAGGGGCCGGAGGAGCTGCTGAATGAAGGTCAGCACTGCCAGCCGGCGCTCTACATCCACCAGTTCGCGTTGGCGATGCTCCAGAAGGAAAGGTTGGCGGCCTCACATACAGAGTTGAGACTGGCCTTCGGCCTGAGCCTCGGCGAACTGACGGCCTTGGCGGTGGCCGGGGTCTACGATTTTGCAACGGGCTTGCAACTGGCCCATCGGCGGGGCATCCTCATGCAGGAGGCGTCGGAACAGCACCCGGGTGGGATGTTGGCGCTCCTGGGCGCTTCCCCGGACGAAGTTCGTCAGGTCTGCGAGCAAACCGGAGCCGAAATGGCCAATTTCAACACGCCCTCCCAGATCGTCCTGGCGGGTACGGTGGAAAGTCTTCGGGAAGCGGAAAAACTGGCCCGTTCCCTCTCCTTTTCCCGCGTCATTCCGCTCAAAGTGGCCGGAGCTTCGCACTGCTCCCTGCTGGGGGAGGCCCGTCGGAAATTCCACGACTACCTCGGGGGATTGAGGTTCAAAGAACCGGAATTTCCCGTCATTCAGAATGTCGAGGCTACGGAGACGACGAATCCGGAGAAAATTAAGAAAAACCTGGAGGCCCAGCTGACCTCACCGGTGCTCTGGTGCCAGAGTATGCAAAGGGCCGCCGCGCTCGGATTTATGGATTTTTACGAATGCGGGGTCGGGAAAACGCTCAGGGGTATGGCCCGGCAGATCGACCCACAGCTGCAGGTATTCCCGGTGTCGGAAGCCGATTTCATCCCGAAAATGTCCGAATCACCCCGATGAAAACCCCTTCCCGCCGGACTCTGTGGACGCGCCGAATGGCGAAAAATCCCAGGACGAGGTCTTCGGTCAGAATACCTTCATCACCCACCCGCAGTGTAAAGACGGGGCGTTCAGCCGGAATACCTCCGTCGTCTGTCCGCAGCGTAAAGACGGGGCGTTCAGCCGAAATACCTCCGTCACCCGCCCACAGGGTAGCTCCGCTGAGAAGTGTTCTGGGCATCGACCCTTCGCTGCGGGGGACGGGATTGGCGCTGGTGGAGCGCGATGCGGAGGGCCGTTTTTCCCTGAAAATTTTTGAAGTCATCGGCCTGCGCTCCGCGAAAAGGGATGAAGCGGACTGCCTAGGCGCGATTTTCCAAAAAATGGGGGCCGTGATCGAACGGCACAGGCCAGAGACCGTGGCCCTCGAGCAGCCGATCCATGTGCAGAATGTGAGGACGGCCCAGTCCCTGGGAGCCGTGAGGGGGGTTGTCCTGATGGCCGCGAGGCTCAGGGATATCCCCGTGGACGAATACCCGCCCCTACGGGTGAAGCAGTCCATTTCCGGCTACGGCCGCGCCCGTAAGGAACAGGTCGCCCGCATGGTGAAGGCCCTGCTCCATCTGGCGGAGGATTTGCCCCACGACGCCGCCGATGCCGCCGCCGTCGCGCTCTGCCACTTCTTCAGCAGGGAGAAAAATCTCTCCTGGTTGGCCTAATGCATCGGCCTCAGCCATTGCCTCGGATGAAAGGCACCCCACCGGCCTCCTGCAAAATTCTCGGATGAAAAGCAGCCCATCGGCCTCCCACGAGAGAATCCAAAATCCGCAGGCCTCAGTCCTGGGCATCGGCATCGACCTCGTGGAGGTGGAGCGCATCGAAGGCCTGCTGAAACGCTTCGGGGAACATTTTTTGAAAAAAATCTTCTCCCAGGAGGAACTTAGGGACAGCTTCCGGCACCGCAATCCCCATCCCTCGCTCGCAGCCCGTTTTGCCGCCAAAGAGGCCATGGCCAAGGCCCTGGGCATCGGCATCGGGGCTGGATTTTCCTGGTCATCGGCCGTCGTGGGGCTGAACGAAGGGGGTAAGCCCGAGATCCTCCTGGACGCTTTGGGCCAAAAAAGGACCCGGAGCCTCGGTGTGCGGCACATCGAGCTGTCCCTGACCCACACCCGAGCCCTGGCCCAGGCGGTGGTCATCCTCAGCCGTTGAAGATGGAAGGACGTTGAAATCGGAAATTGCATTTGCCAAAATCCTGCCGAATTGCCGCTCCGTGCTCTGTCTGGACGGAGCCCTGCCCTATGGGCCTATCCGGCGGATGGGTCTGCCGATCCTGGCGGCCGATGGGGCGGCCAACCGACTCATCCGACGGGGGCTGGAGCCCCGGATGATTCTGGGGGACCTGGACAGCGTCGACCCCAAGCTCCTTTCGTGCCGAAAGTTTTTGAAAATCTTCGACCAGGATCGGAGCGATTTCGAAAAGGCCCTTCATTTCGCCCAGGAGGTGTCGCTGACACCAACGGCGGTGACCGGCATCGACGGCGGTTTCCTCGACCACATTTTTGGAAATTTCAGCATTTTGGCCCAAACCCGTTCGTGCTTTTTTAGCCGAAATATCCTTGGTCTACTGCTGGAGGAGGACTTCCGGACCGACGCTCTGCCGCTCCATACGAAAATTTCCCTTTTCGGCGCGCCCCGGTGCAGGATTTGCTCCCGGGGGCTTCGCTGGGAGTTGCAGGGCCAGGAGCTTTCTTTCGGCGGAATGATGTCCCTCGGGAACCGCACCTGCTCCTCTCCGGTGGAATTGCAGGTACTGTCCGGCAAGGCCCTGGTCTTCATCTATGCGCAGGAGGTGCATGATGCCGGCTATCTGCCGGATGGGTAGGTGGACTGGGAACAGGATTGGCTCGTGGGGAAATTGTTTTGGGGCCGCCTTTGCGCCGGAGGGGGAGAGGGAAAAC
>JAITKE010000040.1 GCA_031278595.1 Puniceicoccales bacterium | reverse complement strand
CCGGCTGTTCTCCTCCGCCATTTTCAAAAAATCCCCCGCCATTTTTCAGAAAAACATAGTTCCAAAACCATGACACCCTGGATCACGATTTCACCGGAAACGGTCTACGACTATCTGGCCGCACCGCAGGTCGAAGTGCTCCGGCACTCCACCCTCGCCCAGCAGCAGACGGACCCTCTGCCGGAGATCATCCGTGACATCTGCGAGCAGATGCGCGCGGAGATCAGTGCCCAGCCGCAGAACCGGCTCGACCGCACGGCCCATACTATTCCGCCCCACCTGAAGGCAACAGCCTGCTGGCTCATCATCGAGGCGGCCCAGACCCGCATTCCCGGCCTGAAGGCGACCGAGGACCAGATCCGCCTGGCGGAACAGGCCCGTCAGCGGCTCCAGCGCATCGCCCAGGGGGAACTGCCCCTCGGGCAGCCGGACACCGTCGACACCAGCGGCACCTACCGACGTCCGGGGGGCCGCATCGACGTCCTTCACGGCCGACCGGCCCAGGCCACCGGCCACAGCCTCAGCGGATTTTGAAATGCAGCACCGAGCACCCAGTGTACTGGAGGCCCTCCAGCGGGAGGTTTACGAGACCCTGTGCCAAATCGGCGGCTTCCGCGAGCTGCCGATCCACTGCGGTTCGCCCAGCCACTTCGAGGCCCAGATCCGCCAGCGGGCCGAGATGAGCAGCGGCCTGCACCTCTACGTCCATCCGCCCATTCCGCTGCGCATCGAGGAGGGTCTAGGCGGCCCGCTCTTCGACGAACTCGATCTCTGCGTCGAGGTGCTGGAATATTCCCTCAGCAATGACAGTCCCTGGAGCGCCATCGCCGTCGCCGAGGAAGTCTGCCGACGGCTCCACGGCCTCGCCCTCGCCCCACCGGCCCTGCAGGGGCAGCTGGTCTGCCGACCGGACAGGCCCTGGGACTATGCCTTCGAGGGCAGTCCCAACCGCCTCCGGCTCCACTTCACGACCACCGGCAGCCTCTAATGCCCTCTTCATCATGAAAATCACCTTCGGTTCCCTCTCCCTCGCCGCCGGACTGGAATTCGGCGAGTCTCCCTACGAGCTCAGGATTCAGGGCCAGCGCCAGGTGCAGATCGCGGAGCGCATCCGTGGCGATGAGGTTCGGGCCTTCGACCGCGGGAATCTGCAGACCCAGCTCAGCTTCCGGGTCAAGCGCAGGCACGATTCCGCCGAGGAGGCCCAGGCCTATGCCCTGTCCCACGCCGCTGCCCTTGCCCAGCAGAGCGGCCCCCTGCGGCTCATCAACGAGCCCGGCGGGACGAGCTACACGCTCTCCGACGCTGCGGTCACGCGGGTGGAATCCTCCAGTTTCCACAACATTTCCCTCCACAGCTACCAGATGGTCGGGGGTAAATTCACCGCTTCCACACAACTTTTCTGAGAACAACGACGCCTTTTCCAAGAACAACGATTATGCCTGCACTTCAACGCTTTCCCATCCGCATCGCCGCGCTGATCGATTCCTTCGACCAGCCGCAGGACGTCTACCGACGCATGGCGCCGCAGTTCTGGCGCGGCAATGATCTGGAGTTCCAGATCGGAATCCTCCGGGACAACCAGCCCATCGACATCTCCAACCTGAGCGCCATCCACCTGGCCATCAAGGCCCTCAATGCCGACGGAACGGCCCCCTCCGGCCAGCAGCCGAACCTCATGGCCGGCCACGACACCACTCCGCAGAACATCGGCCTCAGCGATTGGAAGAACGGCAGCCAGCAGCACGCGACGATCCGTTTTTCCGCCGAGGAGAGCGCCCTTCCGGCTGGGCACTACTGGCTGAGTATCTGGGCGACGACCCAGGACGCACCGGAGAAGGTACTGACCCTGACCGCCGGCCACATTCGGGTGCTGGAAAATGGCGGTCTCTCGCTGGCCGCACCGGAACCGCAGGCGCTCTACTACGACGCCGAGACCTGCGACGCACGCTATCTCCTAAAAGATGACGACGTCACTTCGCTGATCGACACCGAGGCCCTGCGCAGTTCCCTCGAGCTCGGCACGCTGGCGGAACAGGATGCCGATGCGGTCAGCATTTCCGGCCATGTGGACATCACCAGTGGCTCCATCACCCAGATCAGCGACCTGTCCATCGCAGACGGCGGGACGGGAGCTTCGACGGCCACCGAGGCCTTTCAAAACCTCTCGCCGCTGACGACCAAGGGGGATCTCCTCAGCTCCAACGGAAGCTCCCACGGTCAACGCCTGGCGGTGGGGACGGAGGGACAGCTGCTGTGCGCCCAGTCGGCCGCCGATCAGGGCCTCGCCTGGGTCACCCGCCCGGGCCAGCTCCTGGCCCAGCAGAACATCAGCGCGAGCACGTCCAGCGTCGATTTCCTTCAAGTCTTCGATGGCGCGAAGTTTCACCACTATAAACTGTACGTACAGCACAATACCCGCTCTCCCGTCGGCAGCCAGATGCAGCTGCTGCTGGGCGCCTCATCTCTGGGCACGACTCCGTGGCTGGGAACCGCGGCGGACTACCGCTGGCAGACCTATGACATCCGGGGCAAGACGGTTCGCACGGAATCCACAGCGGACGTCGGCGAATTTCCCTACTTCCCTCTGGGCAACAGCAGCGAGAGCTACCGTGCCGGTGATGGTTTTCTACACCTGAACATCGACATCTGGAACGACGGCATCGCCGGCCATGCGGTGGCGGTGGCGGCCATCGCCCATTACCTGTGGGTCAGCGAGACGAACCACGACAGCGGCATGGGCTACTACTGGGGCACTTACCTCAACTCCGGCGACGACGTCGTCGATTCCCTGCGCTTCCAGAGCGCCAGTGGCGGCAACATCAGCGGGGGTTCCTACAGCCTCTACGGCATCGAATGATGGACGAGGGCATTCGGGAAGAACTGCAGGTCCTTTACCAATACCTGCGGGAACTGGAAGCCGCGACGCAGGCGGCGCTCCAGGAGCTCAGTTCGCGCCTCGACAACTTAAGGAATTTTTAGGAAAATGTGGTCACTGACTTACCAGAACCGGCGGCGTTCCTTCGCCGATTGGGGAATTTCCCGTGCCACGCGGGTGTTGAAGAACCAGGCCACCGACACCCTCACGCTGGAGAGGGACGGAGAGTATCCCGGTGCCTTCGCCTTCGGAGAGCCGATTCGGATCCACCGCAGCGAGGAACTCTGGTTCCAGGGTATCGTGACGGAAACCCCCTCCTTCGACCGCGCGCACCGGTCCTACCAGCGCCACGTCATCTCCGGCCCCTGGTGGTTCCTGGAGCAGACGATTTACCAGCAAAAGTGGAAGGAGAGCAGCGACACCTCGTCCGAGGACAGTCCGCTGCAGGATGTCTACAAGAGCCACCTGATCCTCGGCCAGGATGAGAACGGCGATGCCCTGACGCTGGGGCAGCAGATCGGCGATGTCATTGCCTACCTCTCCCAGGAGGCGGGCGTGGCCCTCGCCCTCGACCCGCAGCTGGACCTGCCGATCTTCATCCCCTACGACGAATGCAAGGATCTGTCCTGCGCCGAGGTCATCCGGCGGCTCCTGCGCTGGGCGCCGGACACGGTCAGCTTCTTCGACTACACGGGCGAAATTCCCTGCCTCTACCTGAAACGCCAGGCCCAGCTGGAAGCGCTGAGCCTCGACCAAAAGGATCCCCGGCTCGGCCTTAACGAGCTTCAGGTGCGCCCGCGCCATGACCTGCAGATCCCAGCCGTCGTGCTGAAGTTCGAGAAGACGCACACGGTCAACGGCCGGGTCTGGTCGACGCTGGAGACCCAGGCCTGGCCGCTCGGCGCCGATGGCACCGCCCCCCGCTCCCTCGTCATGACCATCGAACTGGAGGGCTCCCGCGCCACCTATGTCCGGCAGAAGATCGGCTCGGAGCCCATCGATATGAACAGTATCAGCTGGTGGAAGGAACATCTGCCCGGCCTCGAGAATATTTCGGCCGAAGCCATCACGGTCGAGGATGTGGAGCGCACGGGCGAGCTGACCCGGGAGCTGACGGAGGGCTCCGTCGCCAGCTGGATGAACGCCTCCGCCGAGACAGCCCTGATCCAGGCCCGTATTTCCTACACCAGCGACGAGGAATCGGTCTACCGCAAGCGCGTCGCGGTCAAGCTGCGCACGACGGATGCCCTGTCCAAGACCTACCAATTCCTGTCCTCCTACACTTCGGAGGAAAACGTGCCGAGCGGCCTTGCGGAACAGCTCTACGCCGGTGTCAGTCACCTGCCCTTCGAAGGCCAGCTCCGCCTGGAAACCCAGGAGGTCTCGGGCCACACCATGGGGAAGAAGCTGAACCTCCTCGGCGGCGACGCGGCCTGGGAGACGATGCAGGCGGTGGTACAGGAAGTCACGGAGGAGCTCGGCAGCGGCCGGACCCAGATCCGCTTCGGCCCTGCCCAGCACCTGGGCGCCGCCGACCTGGTCGAGCTGACCCGGAGCAACCGCCATCGCTTCTCGGTGCGCAATGCCCTGGCCCGCAGCAGCGGCGAGGCGGAGGGCAGCGGCTGCGTCGAGCAGGGCAAGCACGCGCCGCTGGAAAATACGGCCTACGGCCCCGGGAAGTACCAGAAGATGATCTTCATCCACCCCGAGGCCCCCACAGCCCGCAGCATCACGATCGATGCCAGCGCTCTCCCCTGCGACCTCGCCGTTCGACTGCGGGAGGAAAATGTCTGCGAATCCGGCCTCGTCAAAAAGCGTCTCTCGCTGGCCAGTGAGCCCTTTCTGGAAGAGAGCTCGGACTCCAACACCACGGGCTCATGAGTTTCCACGAAGCTTTTCTCCATCGGGACTCCCATACTGCGGTCACAGGCTCATGAATTTCCGCAAAGCCTTTCTCCACCGAAGCTCCAACATTACAGCCGCCAACCCATGAGCTCCTACGAAGCCTTTCCCTATCGAGACTCCAGCATCACAGCCATAACCTCATGAGCTCCTACGAAGCCTTCCTTTACCGGGTCAGCGAGGCCGGCGTCCCACACCACATCCCCTATGCCCCCTACGGTGATCTGACAACCCTGCGCGACCTGTCGACCCAGGAAGTGGCGAATTTCTACTGGTTGCTCGAAAGCCTGGAGGTCAACTACCACTACAGCATCAACGGCATCGGCCTACAGCGCCACTACGTGATTTCCGGGACGGATACCCCGCCCATCCAGCGGCCGAGGTTCCCGTCCTTCCTCCTGAACCACATGGCCTATGACCCGAACTACAACTACCCCTATCAGGGCTCCCTCCGCTTCGGCACGGTTTACCAGGATCCCGTCCAGGCCGACCGCTACGGGCTCCAGCTCAGCCTCTACGAGGAGGACGGCACCGGCTACAATCTTTTCTGTCTGACGATCGCTCCCCAGCACAGCAGTCTGACGGACCGCGTCTCCTACGACTTCAGCTTTCTCGGCAAGACCCTCTCGCTCTACTTCTACTATAACCCCAGCTACGTCTCCAACCCTTCCCTGGACAGCGTCTCCCTCACGGCCAGCTTTTTCTCCAACGAGGCCTAGGTTTTCCCCAGCGATGCCCAGGTTGCCCGGCCATTTTCCAATGATGTCTAAGCCTCCCGGCCATTCTTCGGCCGTTGATTCCCCGGCCGCCGCCTTGGGGCCCTCCGGGCCCAGGCCCGCTCCGCGGGCCGTGTGTAGAAGGAAGGGGCGGCTGCGCCGCCCCTTCCTTCTACACACCAAGGCGGCGGCCCCATGACCCCAGATTCATCCTCCAACCGGTTGCACCAACAGTCCACCGACGGCCAATCCCACGACGGCACACAGGGTCAGCGGTGAGGCGTGCGGCATCGGCGGCAGAGGTGTACAAGGCCGGCGATGGCGGCCCACAGCACCAACGGCGGGAGTATACCGGGCCGAAGGTGAGGGTGCATAGCGCCAACGGTGAGGGTGCACCGGGCCCACGGTGTGGGGCTGGCTTTCGATTCCTTCGGAATCGTGCCCGCTCCGCGGGCCGCCTGGAGGAAAAGGACAAAGTCCTTTTCCTCCAGGCAAAGCCAGCCCCAATATCCCTCACCCACAGATCGCCGACCTGACACCCACAGTGGACACCAAACCCATGGATTCATCCGGAGGACTGGAATTCCCCAAGATTTTCGCCAAAAAATAAAGTTTTCTTCAAAAAAACTCATCTTTCTTCACAAATGGATTTACAAGCGCCGCCAGCTACTTTTAATTAATAGGTCTAGGGAAGAAGAAGGAATATGGCTGATATACAGGTGAAAACTCTCATCAACAACGACGGCTACACCGTTACGGGGAACACCAGCGCCGGCGAGGATCTCATCAATGAAATCGAAGAGCTCGACGAAGGCATCATGCGCCCGAAATCCCCATCGGGTGACGTGGGATTCGTGAGGGAATCGGACTCCCTTACCATTGGCGGCAGCGACAATCTCAATCCAGCCGTCAATGCAGCGGTGGCGGCCCAGAACAAACCGGTCGGCACCTAGAGCCTTTTCCTCCGACTATGTAGAAATCATCCATAAGTTATAGTAGTCTCATGAAAAAGTTATTCAAAATACCTTCGATCAAAGCCCTTGTCCTGGGCCAGCTCCTGCTGGGGAGTTTATGCGTATCCGCCCATGCCGACTGGAATCACCAAACGCTCGCGAAAATGGAGAAGTGCCTCTCGGCCCAAGGTCATATCGATGGTATCGTCGCGCTGCAAAACATCGACCGCTATACGTCGGCCGCCCTAGCCATAGCCGCGGAAATCCTACGGAATATCCAAGGCTCCGGTGCAAAGGTAAAGGACTTGGCCGAACAGAAAAAGAGCATCGAAGCCGTGGCCAATGCGGCCAAGGACATCCAAACCAGAATCGATGGACTATTGACGACGGCAACTGCGGATACTGATCCCATGGCAATGGAAACTACCCTGATAGAGATCGTACTGGCAGTCGCAACCGCCCATGACAACTTCACGGTCGCTCTAGGAATCAACCATCAGGTTCAGACGAAGATCGAGCGCCTAAGACCAGCCTATCGGATGGCTTGCTATCAGTAAATTTTCATCGGCAGTTTTCGTGCCTTCTCCGGCGGATGTCGGGAATTTTTTCATCGACGACCAGATTCCTGAGGGTGCGCAGTGCCTTGCCGGCTGCCGATCGGCAGGTTTTTTGGCAATTATCCTGGCCGGCCCCACAACGGCGTACAGTGCCAACGGTGGAGGCTTCATCGGTGGCTGGCCGACTGAGGGCAGGGCTGAGGGTGGGAGCTGGCTTTCGATTCCTTCGGAATCGTGCCCGCTGCGCGGGCTGCCTGGAGGAAAAGGACAAAGTCCTTTTCCTCCAGGCAAAGCCAGCTCTCCCACCCGCCGCCCGGGTTACCGACCAAAATCCAGAGCGCCGATCAAGATTCAATCCGAAAACCGAGTCCAAGGGTTCCACCGGGGGGAAAGGAGATTCCCTAAAACTTTCTCCCCATAAAATTTTCCTCAAAAAAAATCATCTTTTTGCAAATGGGTTTACAAACGCCGCCGGCTGCTTTCAATCAATGGGTGTATCTCAACCCAGCTGTCAAGGCGCCGGTGGCGGCCTCGAACAGACCGGTCGGCACCTAGGACTTTCTCCTCCGATTATGTAGAAATCACCCATAAGTTATAGTATCATCCATAAGTTATAGCAATATCATGAAAAAGTTATTCAAAATACCTTCGATCAAAGCCCTCGTCCTGGGCCAGCTCCTGCTGGGGAGTCTAGGCGTCTCCGCCCATGCGGACTGGAATTGGACCACTCTTGGTGAACTGAAACGCATCCTCGGAGAACTGAGCCCTCCAGACCCAGTCAGGGAACTGGAAGACATCGTCCAATGGACCCTTGCCGCCAACAGAATTACCGCAGAGATTGTGGTGATTGCATCCGCCGCCGCAACAATGGGAAAACCTGCTACCGAGACAACGGAAAAAGTGGACCAGATAAGGGCTAAAGTTTGGCAAATTGAGCAGAGCATCAAAGGTACGTTATCACGTATATGGAGAGACCCCCCTTCGGCAGGATTTTTTGTGGACGATATCCACAAGAACGCTCAGGAGGCGCAGGACAATTTCCGAGCGGCTTTAAAGCTCCACCACAGCGTTCAAAAGGCTATCGAGAGCCGCCGTCCCGATGGCACGGGCTATTGGTAAATTATTTTTGAGCATGGCGTAGAAGCCCGGGCCGACGGAGCGGTCGGATTTCCAGGCCGTGGACGAAGCTTCCCCTAATTTGGAATCTTTCGCGGGTCACGCCGAGACGCCCAGGGACCCAGCCAATTGAAGGCGCCGTAGGACCCTCTCTTTTCCCAAAACACGCAACATGGCGTAGAAACTCGGGCCGACGGAACGGCCAGAGATGGCCCAACGAACAGCATGGATGAAGTCGCCACTGCGAACTTCGTGCTCTTCGGCCAGATGTATGACGAGTGCCTCCAGTGTCGATTCCGCCCAGAGCCCCACCGCTGCCGCTGCGCTTTTAAACTCTCCAATACGCTCGAAGAAGTTCGGTTCCCGGAGATATTTCTTGGCCTCATTCGGTTCAAAGACAAGTTCTTCA
>JAITKE010000104.1 GCA_031278595.1 Puniceicoccales bacterium | reverse complement strand
TTTGGCGACACTCTCTAAAAAGGATTGCGGCAAGCGCTAACCCAGCATTGATTTTGGAAAATTTTTCCTGATGCTGGGCGGAAGACTATGAAGTTCACGATTTCCAGAAACGCGTTTTCCGACGGACTGCAGCAGGTGCTGCATGCGGTTAGCCTGCGGCCATCTTTGCCGATTTTATCCCATGTCAAGCTGGAGGTGCAGGGAAAAGAGGTCTCGTTGACGACGACGAGCCTCGACCTCGGCATTCGCTGCCACCTGGGGGCGACGGTGGAGGCGGAAGGGGCCATCGCCCTGCCGGTGAAGAAGCTGGCGAGCATTGCCAAGGCCCTGCCGGGCCAGGAGGTTTCCGTCGAGGCCAGTGCCCCCTTGCAGATCACGCTCCGTTCCGGTGCTTCAACCTTCAAGATCAGCGGCCTAGATGCGGGAGAGTTTCCCAAGCTTCCGAGCTTTTCGGAGGCCCATGAACTGCGCCTGGAGCAGGAAGACTTGCGGGAGATGCTGCGGCGGGTCTCCTATTCCCAATCGCATGACGAGAATCGCTACCTGCTCAACGGGGTTTACTTCTCCTTCGAGGATAAAGACTTGAACGTGGTCGCCACGGATGGCCGGCGTATGAGCATGGTCAGCCGGACGATGAGGGAGGAGATTTCCTCTTTCCCGAGCATCATCGTGCCCGCCAAAACGGTGGCCGAGCTGGAGCGCCTCCTGGGCCATGGAAAAACCGTCGACCTGAAGTTCAACGAGAAACAGGTCTCTTTTGACATCGCGGTGGATGTTTCCGAGGAACAGGAGGCGACGCTTCGGGGAAGTATCGGGCTGATTTCCAAAGTGGTGGAGGGGCGCTATCCCAACTACCGCCAAGTGCTGCCCACATCTACCGCGCACCGCATTCGGGTCGAACGCGAGCTCTGGGCGGACACCGTGCAGCGGGTGGCCCTGGTGGCCAGCGAGAAGAACTATTCGGTCTGCCTGCGCATCGCCGACCATACGCTGGAAGTATCGGCCAAGAGCGCGGAGTACGGGGAGGCGCAGGAGAGTTTTGCCATTCAGTACGACGAGGCGCCGGTGGAGATCGCCTTCAATCCCCAGTTCCTGGTCGACCCGCTGCGGATCCTGCCGGATGATACTATTTTCTTCGAATTCAAGGATGAGCTAAGCCCGGGGGTGATGAAGACATCGGGGAACTTCATCTGCGTCGTCATGCCCCTGCGCCTGCGATGACGGGGAGTGCCATGGGCTCATTTGTGCTGATCTACACCGCCGTCCTTCTGCTGCTGGGAACGCTGGGCTGGATCATCGCTTACTGGCATCGGGAAGCGTACAAACCCTCGCTGACGGCCCTGTGGCTCTCGTGGCTGGAATTTTGGGCCCTGGCCGTGGCGATTTTTTTCATTTCCTCCGGCGTTTCGACAGCCTTTCACCGAATCCTGGGTCTTTGGCCAAACGTCGCCGAGCTGTGGAATGAGGCCGAGTGGTCCCTCCTGATGAATGGTCTAGATCAGCTGGCCCTACTGCTCTTCTTCCTCTTTATTTGGACGAAAAAAATCTGGGTTTTGCCCCGAACCTGGGAACGGCGCTATGCCCTGGGGGAACTTTTCGCCAGCGCCCTGAGGGCCTTTCTCCTTCTCATCCCATTACTCTGGGTCCTGAATCTCGTCTGGGGGAGCCTTTCCCTTTTCTTGTCGGAAGTCTTCTCTTCCTTTCCCTTTCGGCTCGAGGAGCAGGAGCTCATCCGGAGCTTCTACGAGCTCCGTTCCTGGCCGATGCGCGGCGTCTTTGGCCTTTGCATCCTGGTGGGAGCCCCCCTCGTGGAGGAGCTGCTCTTCCGCTACGGTCTCTACCGCTTCCTGAAGGGGAAGTGGAATGCCAAAAAAGCCTGTTGGGTCACCTCATTGGCCTTTGGGTTGATGCACGCCCATTGGCTGTCCTTCGTCCCGCTGATGGGCCTGAGCGTCTTTCTCATCCGCCTCTACGAGCGGAAAAAAAATCTCCTGCCCTGCATCCTGGTGCACGCGCTTTTCAATGCCAATACGCTCCTGCTGCTCCAGCTAGGCTGATTTTCATGTCCTTCTTTCCCGAAACCATGTTTTTGTGGCTGTGGGGCCGGCTTTGCCCGAGAGCGAAAGGGACAAGTCCCTTTCGCCCTCGGGCGGCCCGCTGCGCGGGCCCGATGCCTTCGGCATCGAAAGCCGGCCCCCATCTGCTGCGGGACGAAGCGCTGGAGGCTGCCCTGCTGGAGGGGATTCTCTGCCTCTCTCCGGACGAGACCCATCGGCTGGCTGGCCGCTTCGCCGATGCCCTGCCGGAGAACAGCACCCTCTTTCTCCACGGCGATCTCGGGGCCGGCAAGACCACCTTCGTCCAGGGGATGGCCGAGTCCTACGGGATTTCGGCGGCGGTGACCAGTCCGACTTTCACGCTCTGGAATTGCTACGAGGGCCGGTATCATCTGTTCCACGTCGATGCCTATCGCCTGGAGTCCGCGCCGGAGGCGGAGGCCCTCTACCTGGAGGATTTTTTGCAAGTCCCCTACGTGCTCTGCGTGGAATGGCCGGAAAAGATCGCCGACGGACACCTGGTGCCGGATGCCCATCTGTGGTTTTCCCAGCCGAAAGGGAAGCCCGATGCGCGGATTATCCGCTTGTCACGGGAACATTCTGCGCTAGGCTAGGCTCCGGAAATTCGGCCCATGGGTGAGCGCTGGGAACATTTTCAGGAACATTTTCTGTGGTTCGATGAGCTGGGATTCGGCCTCGACACGTCGAAGGTGCATTTCCCCGAGTCCTTTGAAGAGAGCATGCAGCCGCAGGTGGAGGATGCCCATCGGGCGATGGGCGCGCTGGAAGCGGGGGCGATGGCGAACCTCGACGAAAACCGACAGGTCGGGCACTACTGGTTGCGGAATCCCGAGCTCGCGCCGACGGCCGAGATCCGCCAGGAAATTCTGGCCATGCGCCGTGACGTCGAGGATTTTGTCCGGGGTGTGCATCACGCCGAATTGGTCGGCGATGGCGGGGCCTTTCAGCACCTGCTCTGCATCGGAATTGGCGGTTCGGCCCTCGGGACGCGCTTTGTGGCCCATGCGCTGAAAGACCGACCCCAGGCGCAGCGGATGCAGCTGTATTTTCTGGACAATACGGACCCGGATGGCATCGACCAGGTCCTGGAATCTCTGAAGGACGTGCTGGGCAAAACCCTGGTCCTGGTCATTTCCAAATCGGGGACGACCCCCGAGACCTGTAACGGCATGAAGGAGACCCTGCTGGCCTACGAGCGCCAGGGCCTCGCCTTTTCCCGCCACGCAGTCGCCATCACCTGCAGGGATAGCCTGCTCGAGCAGGAGGCTCGGCGGGAAGGCTGGCTGCATATTTTTCCTATGTGGGACTGGGTCGGCGGCCGGACCAGCGTGCTGTCGGCGGTGGGCCTCTTGCCACTGGCACTTCTCGGCATCGATACGAGCTCCTTCCTCGACGGCGCACGTGCGATGGATCGCCTCACGCGCGGGACGGAGGAGAATAATCCCGCCATGCGCCTGGCCCTGGCCTGGTACGCGGCTACGAAGGGCAGGGGTGAGAAGGCGATGGTCATCCTTCCCTACAAGGATCGTCTCTCTCTGCTGACCCTCTATCTCCAGCAGCTGGTCATGGAATCATTGGGCAAGCGCACGGATTTCGATGGCCATCTCGTCCGGCAGGGCCTGACGGTCTACGGGAACAAGGGCTCGACGGACCAGCATTCCTACCTCCAGCAGCTGCGCGATGGCCTGCAGAACTTCTTCGTCACCTTCATCGAGGTTTTGAGGGATCGGGAAGAATTCAGCCAGTGGACATTGCTGCCGGTGGCGACGGGCGATTATCTGGAAGGATTTTTGCTGGGTACCCGGGAGGCCCTGACGGAGGAGGCCTGCGACTCGATCACCCTCACGCTGCGGGAGGTGAATGCGGCGTCGGTGGGAATGCTCATCGCCCTCTACGAGCGGACGGTGGGGTTTTATGCCCAACTCATCCGCGTCAATGCCTATCACCAGCCGGGGGTGGAGGCGGGTAAGAGGGCAGCCCAGGCGCTGCTGCAGGTGCAGGAGGCCCTGCACGGGATTTTCGAATTGGCAGAGGCGGGCACCGACTGGAGCGTGGAGGAGCTGGAGGAGGAGCTACGGGGTAGGGGGAAACTGGTGGAGTTTGAGCTCATCTTCAAGATCCTCGAACACCTGGTCGCCAATGGTCGCCTTCGGGTTAGTCGTTGTGCGCGCATCGGTGACCAGCGCTACGCGAAGAACGCTTGACAATGTCGGGAGCAGGCCGAGCCTTGGTCCCCATGGAAGGAGGTGAGCGAGATGTCCGTTGAAGTGAAGTTGCGCAAGGGGGAGACCATCGACAAGGCCCTGCGGCGGTTGAAAAAAAAGCTGGACCGCGAGAACATTCTCAAGGACGTGCGGGCGAAGCGCTTTTTCGAAAAGCCGTGTGAGCGCCGCCGCCGCAAGGAAAAGGTTGCGAAGTTCAACAACATGCTACGCCTGCGCTACGAAAATGCCTAATCCTGCGGCCAATCGGCCGTGAACTTTGGAAGGAAATCGTTCGAAAGCGCATCTAGGGGGGCGTGATGGTTTACAGAACTTCTTCGCCACTTTTTTAGGAATTTTGAGCGTCAGGGAAGAGCTCGTCCATTGAACACTGCTTTCGGTGACGACAGGCAATTAGGGTGCTGTTTCCTGCTATTGACTGTCTTAGGTTTCGGTTTTGGGGCCGCCTTGGAGCCCTTCGGGCTCGCCCGCAAAGCGGGCCTGCAACTGGGGGAAAGGCCGAAGGCCTTTCCTTTCCCCCAGTTGCCAAGGCGGCCCCGACTGCTGATCGCCAAGCCGATGAGTATCCCCCAAACGCCTTCCGAGTTTGAGATTGACCGCAATGGCGCAAAACCTAGTGCTGGTCCTTGTTTGCCCAGAGGAGAGATGACAGAGCGGCCGATTGTGCAGCACTGGAAATGCTGTGTACCTCTCAAGGGTACCGAGGGTTCGAATCCCTCTCTCTCCGCCAGGAAGGGGCGATGATTCATTATCGGAAACAATTTGATTCTTGCAAAAAAAGGAAAATAGGGGAGGTCTCATGGCTCATGAGCTGGCGACGCGTTCCTTTCATTGACATCGGCTTTTTTTTGCTTGCCCTTTGGCCCATGCGAGTCCAGGCATTGGAGTCTCATTTTTTCCGATTAGATCCGAATGAGGCTAGGACGAGTGACCGTCTGCCGGAGGAGGCCCGTTCCTATCCGGCCCGCCTGGATGTGCCGGCAGAATATTGCCATTACTATTCTGAGGAGATTATCCTTTCCAGCGGAGAGGATTTCTATTGGCGCTTACCGGCTGATGCCCAGCTGTCTGGTCATTATTCACAGCTCGTCGCGGTCAAAATTTTCGGCCACGAGGTCCTTTTTGCCTATGATTACGATGTGGATTCGGAAATTCTTATAAGAAGTCTCCCACATGACTTCTTTCTGAGACGAGCGATGCCTCTGGCCGAACGGGTTACCGATAATCGGCTGATTCCCGTTTCATCCGCCTGGCCGGCCCAGTGGGTTTCCCTCTGCTATCTGCCGGCTCGACAGGGAAATAGTCCCCAACCTGCTCAAATCGTCATCATCTTTCATCGGCTGCATCGGGAGGGCGAAGCGGGTATTCCGTCCGATGAGTGGCATTCCAGAGATGCCCTAGCTGAGCCGGAGCCCATTCCGAGTTTTATCCTGCCTTCTCCGCTTGCGGCACGGTCGACGGCGGTCCGTTCCATCGCGCTGAGGTTTGAGGATACTTCGTTGAAAAGGGCCGATGATGGGCGTGATTTCGATTTTCCTCCCGGGGAATACATCCTCGATATTCAGCTCGACGGCGCATCCTTTCACGTTTTTTGGCATCAGAAGGCTGAGGATTCCCCCTATCGAGTGTTTTTCTTCAACGGGGCGTCTGAGGGTGCTTGGGGCGATTGCTTCGGTCGCAACGATTACTTTCGCCATCTCGCCGTGTCCGGTGCTTGCCTACGGGACGATTCTCATCCCCATCTGCTGAATACTGCCCCTAGGGAGCGGAGACCCAATCGCGTGAGCGAAGGCATCTGCGGCATAGGGTACATCGGCACGATTACCGAGAATTTCCACCTCAAGTACGAGAAAATCATTCGGGCAATCCTAGAGAAACAGGGAATCTCAGAAAGTCATGTGCTCTTCATGGGCCTTTCCATGGGCGGTTTTATGGCGCTCAAAATGGCGGAGTGTTTCCAGGAGGCTCATATTTTCGCCTACAATTTCCAGTCCGATTTTCTGGAGCTTTCCGAATGGAGCGACTCGTGGCGGGCGCACTCTCGTCGGGTTTGGAGAATTCTCAATGATTCCGAGGAAAGGATTTATCTCTCGCCCGAGCTGCGGAATCGCTGGCTCATCCATCCGGAACTGGTCGTCAATGACCGGCGCTGCGTGGTCTGTCTGGTCGAAACAAAGGACACTCATCACCACCAGAGCCAATTCCTTCCCTTTTTGCACTGGGTAAGACAAACTCCTCAGATTGGCGAGTTGTTGTATCAGTCCGGTTATTTTCATGACCCTGCGTTTTTGGAATTATGTGTCGGATTGCATGCCATTGAGAACGACAAGGCCGGCCACGGGGGCGCCGGTCGTGAGCTTGAGCTGAGAGTCATCGACCGGCTCCTTCGACACATGGAGGAGAAACACCGGCAATCCTTATCTCCATAGCGGGAAAACAATTCCCTAAAAACCCTTCCATTTCCCCTGGTTCCGCGTTCCGTTCATCCCTTTGCGCCCGTGTTCGATGAGCACTCGCGGGTGCTCATCCTGGGCACGTTCCCGTCCGTAAAATCGAGGGAATTCGGCTTCTACTACGGCCATCCGCAGAATCGCTTCTGGAGACTGCTCGCCGTTCTCACGAAAACAGAGCCGCTTCCGGCCAGCATTGAGGCGAAAAAGCAGCTGCTGCTGGAGAACGAAATTGCCCTCTGGGATGTGGTGGCCAGCTGCGAGATCAGGGGCTCCAGCGACCTCAGCATCGGCCAGGTCGTGCCCAACGATTTATCCACCCTTTGGGAGAAGACGTCGTTGGAAAAAATATTTGCCAATGGCGACAAGGCCTACCGGCTCTACGGGAGATTTTGGAGCGATCCCATCGAACGGCTTCCTTCGACGAGTCCCGCCAATGCGAGCTACTCCTTTTCCGCCCTCCTCGAACAGTGGAAGGCTCTCCTGCCCTATCTCAGGAAAGTTTGTTAAAAGTAGGAAGTTTCCCCTCAAGATTAAGCATTTTCGAAAGAGCGGACTCTTCTCTTCTTCTAAACCTTTGCCGGCCAGAGGTGAGAAAATATATGCTATCCCTTCCTGAAAGGTCAGCTTCCTGGTGGGCTTACCAATTTATGAAAGACCGTGAGGGGGTTGGTGCGAGGCTGGCTGGCTTTGCAAGGGACCAATGGCTTCTGCCATTGGTCCCTTGCGACCCGCGGAGTGG
>JAITKE010000081.1 GCA_031278595.1 Puniceicoccales bacterium | reverse complement strand
AAGGCGGCCCCCAGAAATTTCCTCCCAAGCGATCGTTCCCTCAGAGCTTCTCCTCGGACGCAGGCCGGGCCGGCTGGACCACCACTTCGTCGATGATGCCGTAGTTCTTCGCCTCCTCGGGGGTCATGAAGAAGTCCCGATCGGAGTCCTTCTCGATCTTCCCGATCTCCTGTCCCGTGGCGAGGGACAGCACCTCGTTGAGAGTTTTGCGCCAGCGGACGATTTCCTTCGCCGCGATGGAGATGTCGGCCGCCTGGCCACCGGCTCCGCCGGAGGGCTGGTGGATCATCATGCGGCTGTGGGGTAGGGCATAGCGCTTCCCCTTCGTCCCGGCGGCCAAAAGAACGGTCGCCATGCTGGCCGCCTGGCCGATGCAGTAGGTCACCACATCGCAGCTCATGAACTGCATCGTGTCGTAGATGGCCATGCCGTCCGTGATGCTGCCGCCCGGGGAATTGATGTAGATGTGGATGTCCTTGTGCGCATCCTCCATCTGCAGGAAGAGCAGCTGGGCCACCACCGCATTGGCCACAAAATCGTCGACGGCCGTTCCGATGAAGATGATGCGGTCTTTGAGGAGGCGGCTGTAGATGTCCCAGGAGCGCTCCTGGCGACCGTCGCGCTCGTAGACATAGGGCAAAGGCAAGTAACTCATAATTTTTACGTTTTCCTGGCTTCCAGCGGAGGGGCAGAACTGTCCGGCGAGGGATCCGAGCTTTCGGTGTTGA
The DNA here is from genome assembly GCA_031278595.1 of Puniceicoccales bacterium. GTDB lineage: Bacteria > Verrucomicrobiota > Verrucomicrobiia > Opitutales > JAIRLG01 > JAIRLG01. Next base: position 2,532 of record JAITKE010000081.1, on the reverse strand, counting down.
TGGCCAGAAGGAAGTCAAGTGCTTTGCCGAGAATCGCGCGCTGCTGCATCTCCCGCAGGCGCTGGCGATCCTGCTGCACCTCCTTGAAAAGCTTCTCCGCTGGGACGCGCAGAGCCGCCGCATCCTGAAGCAAAATCCGCTGCATATCTTCCGATCTCACCCCTATCTTCTCTTTTTTTGCCACATGCTCCAGAATAAAATTCAGAGCTGCCCGCTGGCGAGCCGGGGCCAGAGCCTGCTCAAAAAATTCCTTTTGGCGATCCTTGAATCCAGGGGAGTTGAGGACATGGGGCGCCTGCTGCTCCGTGAAATTTTTCAACAGCCGTTCCTGTTCGGCGATGAGGGCGCTTTCCGGAATCGGGAAGGAAATTCGGTTCAGGAGGAGGCGGATGAGCTCTTCCCGCTGCGCCTGGCGTCCCTGCTGCCGCTTGCGGGCCTGAAGCCCCTGCAAGACCCTTTCCTTCAGCGCTTCGAGACCCTCCACCTTCAGCTTGCGAAAAAAATCCGCCTCCCATTCGGGCAGAACCGCTTCGCGCACCTCCAACACCTGCAGCCGGTAGTTGGCCGCCTGGCCCGCCAGGGCCGGAACCTTGAAATCGGCGGGGAAATTTGTAGAAACTTCCCGGACGTCGCCCTCCCGGAGCCCCACGAGGGCATCGGCGATGCAGCGAAGACCGGAGGGCTCCTCCGCTCCGGCTTCTTCCCAGACATTGCGCTGCTCGCCCAGAACCGGCCAGGCCTCGGCCCGCTGGGATATCTCGGAGCCGTCGGATAAAAGGCCTTTGTAATTCAGGCGGACGAAATCGCCCTTCTGGGCCGCCCGATCGACTTTCCGGTAATCCGCGTGCTGCCGGCGCAGCTGCTGAAGGCTCTCCTCAAGCTCCGCTGCCCTCACTTCGACGGCAAAGGGCGTGAGGGGAAAATGCCGGTAATCCTCCAGTTTCACCTCCGGCCGGAGATCCAGCGTAAAGCTTATCTTAAAACCTTCTTCCGGATTTCCCTCCGGCCCATCGACGGCCACGACCGCAAAGACCTCCCAATTTTTCTCCTTCAGGAGATCCTCATAGGCGGTCTGGACGAGCTTCTGGCGCAGGCGTTGCTGGATTTCCCCCGCAAATCGCCGTCGGACCACCTCTTCCGGCACCTTGCCTTTTCGAAAACCGGATATCCGGACATCCTGACAAAAGACCTTCAGGAGCAGATTCTCCTCGATTTCTATCTGCTGGGGGTCGCAGTGGAGCGTCGCGACTTTTCGCAGCTCATCGACATCCTGGATCTCGATTCTCACAGGGCCCTCGGAGCAAAAGGTGTAGCGAGCCCGAGCATCCGCGTCAATCCCTAAACCGTGGGGGATTCAATCCCTAAACCGTGGGGGATTTTTTCAAAATTTAGATAGTCTGGCCTCCTGCAGGCCCAGCATGATGAGCTGCAGGGCCATGGCCAGGAGAAAGAGGCCGGAGAGGCGGTAGCAGAGCTTCAGCAGGACGGGGTGGAGCCAGCGGAGTCCTTTGCTCACCAGGAAGAGCAGGAGGTAGAGGAGAAAAATGGCCATTCCGACGGTCAGGGCGCGGAGGAGGTGTTGGGAGAGGGCATTTGCCGAATTCCGAGCGGCGCTGTGTGCCCGGATGAGGAAGAGAATGGCGGACGGATGGGCGATCAGCGGCAGGGCCAAAGGGATGAGGGAGATATCCGGCAGGGTCGAGGGGATCTCTCCCACACCGGCCTTCTCTTCTGACGCGGAAATGTTGGCCATCTGGTCATTGAGGAGGCGGAATCCCAGGGCGTAGAGGATGATCCCGCCCGCGAAAAAAAGGGTGTAGGAGCCGATGCGGAGGGTTTGGAAGAACAATTCCCCCGTCAGGGCGAAAAAGCCGAGCAGTCCTCCCGCCACCCAGCAGGCCCTTCGGGCCATGTCGAGGCGCATCCGCTCCGGATAGACCGAGCTCAGGCTGAGGTAGAACAGCAGGACGGCCGGAGGGCTCAGCTGGCCCATGAATTCACCCAAGTCTTGAATCAAAGAAGCCGCACACATGGTTTTTACCAGAAATCCCGATAGAGTCCTCATCAGAGCCATTTCGCCGCCGGCTGTCAACCTCCGTTCGCTCAAGAGCTTTTTCTTTCTTCGCAGAGGAAAAAAGCGTTAAATTTCAGAACAAAACTTGCATAATGCCCAGCAGCTTATTAAACTCCAGCTTCACTTTTACTTCTATGAATATTTTAACAGCAGAAAATTTCCCGAAGAGCAGGACTCCATTGCTCCAGGAATCGGGAATCGGGAATCGGGAATCGGGAATCAATTTTTGAGGATGAAAAATTTTGGCAGGAGTTTTATAAACAGAGCAAGAAAAATCTTCAATTCTTCGGGGAAATTCTTCGGTTTTCATGAATTTTTTCGATTTCCGCTCCATTTCCCTCGCTTTCCTCACCTTCCATCCTTCGCCGCTGGGCTGGGGATATTTCTGGCGGCGGCCGTCTCCGAGGCGGCGCTGCCCTGGGAGGCCGATGGACAGGGAACATGGCGTTTAAAGAACG
>JAITKE010000076.1 GCA_031278595.1 Puniceicoccales bacterium | reverse complement strand
CCGACGATCTTTTGGACGATGCCATCCACTTCGCCGTTGGAAAATTTCGTCTTCGTCTGTCCCTCGAAGCGCGGCTCCGGGTGCTGGATAGATATGACCGCCGTCAGCCCCTCGCGGGTATCCTCCCCCGCCATCACGGGATCCTTGTCCTTCAGGAGATTATTGGCCTTGGCATAGGCATTGATCACGCGGGTTAGGGCCGTCCGGAATCCGGAGAGATGCGTCCCGCCCTCGATGTTGAAGATGGAATTGGCGTAGGCGTAGATCTGCTCGCTGTAGGCATCGTTGTACTGCATCGCGATGTCCACCAACACCTCCTGGGAGGGGTTATCCAGGGCCGCCTTCCCGTCGAAGTGCAGCGGGGGCTCGTGCAGGACGCTTTTCCCCCGATTCAAGAACTCGACGTACTCGGCGATGCCGCGCTCGAAGCGGAATTGCTCCTGCTTGCCGCAGCGCTCGTCGGAGAAATGAATGGCGATGCCCGGGTTCAGAAAGGCCAATTCCCTCAAACGCTTGGCCAGGAGCTCATGGTGAAACTCGCGGCCATCGCGAAAGATCTCCAAATCCGGCAGAAAGGTGATTTTAGTGCCCGTCTTCTGGGTCTCGCCGACGACGGCCATCGGCCGCAACTTCTTGCCGCGGGCGAAGCTCATGCGATGGACCTGCCCGTCCCGACGCACCTCCACCTCGAAGGACTCCGACAGGGCGTTGACGCACTTGGCGCCGACGCCGTGCAGGCCACCGGCCACCTTGTAGGCCCCCTTGCCGAATTTGCCGCCGGCGTGGAGGTTCGTCATCACCAGCTCCAGCGCAGGGATTTTATAGACCGGATGGAGGTCGACCGGAATTCCGCGGCCATCGTCCTCCACCGAGCAGGAGCCATCGACGTGCAGCGTCACGTCGATCCGGTGGCAATGGCCCGCCAGGGCCTCGTCGATGGCGTTGTCGACGATCTCGAAGACGCAGTGGTGCAGCCCGCGCTCGTGGGTGTCACCGATGTACATGTCCGGCCGCTTCCGGACTCCCTCGAGGCCCTCGAGTTTTTGGATTTTGGAGGCGTCGTAGGCCTCCGCCGTCCCCACCGGACTCGGAACCGCCACCGCCGAAGTTTGGGTCGACACCCGGTCGCGTTTCTCATCGGACATGGGAGAAATTCAAGGGGGCATTCCCGTTTTGGCCAACTTAAAATGGGACTTTTTATGCCTTTTTGCCCCCTTTTGTGCCCTTTTGTATCCCCTTCATCTATGCCTTTTTTCCATCCATTTATGCCCTTTGGTCCCCCTCCGATCCGGCGGAAAGAGGCTTGACCGTCCGGGCAAAACGCCTTCCCTCCGGCCCGGCTCCCGCGGGCATAGTTTAGCGGTAAAACCTCAGCCTTCCAAGCTGGTGTCGTCGGTTCGACTCCGTCTGCCCGCACCAAGGTTCCCGAGAAAGGATTCCCTAAGCCCCCCTCCGCCCTCACCCTTCTTCTGTGGCTGTTTCTTGGGGCTGTCTTTGGATTCCGCAGGAATCAGCCCGCGCAGCGGGCACCAGAACGGCCCCTGAAAAGGCCCCTTTTTCATGGGCCGTTCTGCAAAGACAGCCCCAAGGATCCCACCGCCCAAACCCAGCCGGGCCGACGAGCAGACTAAGGGGCACCCAGAGGCTTTTTTAACGAACTGCCCCAGGGGGAGCCTCCAACTAGAGCCAGGGTCTTTCTTCCAACTGAAGCCTCTCGGCCAGGGCTTTTTTCAATCAGGGCCTTTTTTCTTAAGGCTTTTTCTCCAATCAAGGTCTTTTTTCCCAATCCGTAAAATCTATCCCCTTTCAATCCGTAAAATCTCCACCGATTCCGCTTTTGCCCGATTGACTTCTGCGGTAGATATTTATAATCCATGGGTCTGGTGCATGCCTTCTTTCACGTCATCCTCTGGCCCTTCCTCAAGGTGCTGGAGCTCCTGTGGTGGTTTCTCAAAAAATGCCTCTTGGCCATCTTTGTGATTTTCCTGGGACTCTTCCTGGTGGGCGGCATAGCCCTGGTCTTCCTCAACACCTGGCTCCCTTTTCTCCTGGAGTGGCACATCGAGAATAAGACCGGCTTTTCGCTCCACATCGACACTTCCAGGTGCAACCTTTTCAAGGGACATCTGGAGTTCGAGAACATCCTCATGAAGAATCCCGCGACCCGTTATCCGATCGACCACGCCCTGAGCATCGAACTGCTGGAGGTGGACATCCGTCCCTCCCGGCTCTGGAAGAGCTTTTGGTCCAACGACGAGCTCCTCATCTCGAACATTTATCTGGACATCGACGACCTGAGCATCGTCCGCAATGCCCAGGGGACGATCAACTTCGTCGAGTGCTTCGACGCCCTCGGCCGCGAGAAGGGTAAAAAGTCCCCGGATTTATCGGAATCGGCGAAGGACCAGGACAGTGTTCAGGGCCAGGGGAACGGATTCCCCTACGTTTCCGCCGCCGGGTCAAAGGGTCCAAACAAGAAGGAAGAGGCCAAGTGGCGCATCGAGCAGCTGACCCTTCACCTGGATATACTCCGCTGGAAGGACTTCAAGCCGGCCAAGGCCCAAGAGCAGGAGTTTCGTATTTTCTATCGCCACCAGTGGATCCAGATCACTTCCCTAGACACCATCATCCACACCCTGCTGACGGATTTCAAACCCTATGGAATCTCGCTATTCATGCAGTCCATTTTTGATTCCTTTTTCGACATTCCGGGTATTTCTCAGGTCCACAGCGGGGTGAAGGCACTCCAATCCCTGGGCAAAAGGGTCCTGTCGGAGGTCAAGGGTAAGTTCGAGACCGTCTCGACTCAGACGACGACGAAGACCCACTGAGGACCCTAGGGCTCCGGGCATTTTTTTATCATCCTCTAGTTGGCGATGGATTCCGATAAAGGGACGTCGGTGGACCAGGAGCGACTTCGGCGCCATCGCCGGATCCGCCGGGTCAAGAGGTGGATGAAGTACCTCCCGCGCAGGGCGGCGGTGCATCGGCAGCCCGTCCTGAAATACTTCGCCTCGACGATTCGCAAACGGGCCTATCTCTGGTCCTTCCGGACTAAGGAGGCGATTCCAGCCCTCTACGCCGGCTGGGTGCTCACCCTACTCCCCGTCATGTCCTGCCAGATATTTCTGGCCTGTGTCGCCGCCATCATCTTTCGGGCCAACGTCGTTATTCTCGTCGCCCTGCAACTCGTATCCACCCCCTTCACCGTCCCCTTTCTCTGGTACATCGACTACAAGGTCGGGCAGTTCGTCCTGCACCTTCTCCACATCGACACCTGGACCATCATCCAGGAGGTCTACACCCATGCCGGTGAGCTCACCCAACATTTCAGCAAAGTGGGCCTGGTGGGGCACAAATTCTTCCGCTGGTTCATCACCACTTCCATCGGCGGAGTCCTCCTCGGCCTCCCCTGCGGAGTCCTATCCAGCTTCTTCTATCGCCGCTTCTGCAGCCGCCATTCGGCCAGACCGAAGGAAAAATCTCCTGCCAAGGAAGACAAGGCTCCCTCCAATCCTCCTCCACCGTGAGCCAAGTACGAAAACCCGCTGCGCCGATTTAGCGCCGACTCAAAGAACCACCGATTGCCTTGATTTAAATTTAAAGAGTCGCCTCTCCCGGCCAAAGGGGATGAAACGCCGACCAAAAGGGGCGAAAGGGCTTCGCGGGGGTTTGGGTTCTCTTGTTTTTCGGGGCCGGCTTTTCGATTTCGAAGAAATCGGGCCCGCGCAGCGGGCCGCAAGGGATAAAAATGATGACCCCCATCATTTTTACCCCTTGCAAAGCCGGCCCCATACCCACCCACCCGCCCCTAAAAACACACTTTTAGGACAAGGGCCCCCTCGGCACGGACTTCCGCAGCACTTCTGGCGCTGTCTTCGGATTCCGAAGGAATTGCCCGCAGAGCGGGCATCAAGGGACAAACCCAGAGGGTTTGTCCCTTGCGAAGACAGCGCCTAGACTCCCGCGGGTGCCATCTTTTTTCTCGAGGAGCGACTTTTTTTTTCTCTCGGAGAGAGATTTTCATCCGCTGGGCGGAGTTTCAATCGGCCGTCGCAGACGCTGAGACAGGAGATCACCAACGCCGCACCCGCCGTCTTTTCGGAGGGCGTGGAGCTTCGTCGGAGCTGGGGACGGCGCTCTTTTCCTTCGGAGCGAAAAGCCATTCTTTTTCCGGAGAATTTGGTTCCTCGGTCAGGGCAAAGGCATTCGATGACAGGGTGGCCACCCCGCGCAGATGGCCCTTCTGAAAGAAGCGCCGCGTATCGGCATCCGGATCGCCGTCGATGTCCACGATTCTCGGGGTGATGACGTAGATCCGTTCCCGTACTTCCTTCTTGCTCTCCTGAGATTTGAACAGATGGCCCAGTATCGGGATATGCCTGAGGATGGGAAAGCCCGCTTCGGCGGTGCTGTGGGTCTCGTGGAAATAGCCGCCGATCACCAGGCTCTGGCCCTCATACAGAACCGCCTGCGTATTGATCATGTTGCTGTCGGTCGTCGGCGTTCCATCATTGATGCTAGTCTTCTGACTGACCGAACCGTCGGCCACTTCGACGAAGAGCTTGATCTTGGCCTGGCCGGCCCCATTGAACTCGTCAGGAATGATATGCGGCACCACCCGCAGCTTCGTGGAAGCGCTCACGTCGTAGAGTCCCTCGGTTTTCGTCCCGGAGACTTTTACGTAAAAAGTATTCGAACGGTCGATGGTCGCTCCGATGTTGTCGATGGTCAGGACCGACGGCCTCGCCAAGGTCTGGGCATTTCCGCTCTCCTCCAGAGCCTGCAGATAGGTCTCGACATTGAATTTCTTGAAGACGCTGTTGAGCGGAAGCCGTAGATTGGAAGCAAGGCTAGTCGCATCCTTAAACTCTCCCTTGGGCGAAAAGGAGAAAGTGCGCTTTCCCGGTTTGTCGTAGATTTTCAGGAGATCCGTCCCGAATTCCTGAGCAGCCTTTTGGTCGATATCCACGATGGCCACATCGATGCGGATGACCCGGCAGGGTACATCCAGTTCCTGGATTATCCGTTCAAAGAAGGGCATGTTCTGCTTCTTCCCCTTGATGATTACGGCATTCAGACGGGCATCGAAGCTGATCAGGGTATCCTCGACGTGGACATTTTGCCCGCCGACGGCCTCCGCCGTATCCGCATGGCTCACGGCTGCGTCACTGGTGGAAGAAGAAGATGGCTTCGTTCCCGAAACCCGTCCTTCGAGGAGTTCCTTGTGCGGCTGTGCCTTCGTCTTGTCGCTGCTGCTGAGGCTGAAAACCGGCACGGCGGCCCCTTCGCTGCCCTGTTGCTTGGAGACCAGGAGCTGCTGGAGCATCGCCGCCACGCCCGGAATCATGATATTCCCGTCCTTGGAGGTGATCGACATGTTATAGGCCCAGGCGTATTTCAGGGGGAAAATCCTCACATCGCTCACCTCGTCGATGCGCTCGATGACGATTTTCTGGGATAATTCCCCTATGACGGCGATGAGCCGAGGGGGCCCGCTGATGACCAAAATACCCGCCCGTTCCAGGCGACGTATCGAGAAATGCGAGCTGGCAATGCCCAGCTCATCGATGACGCGGCAGAGCGTATTCATCTCATCGACCGTCATCGACCAGACGTGGGTCTGGATTTGGTTGCTCTCGTAAACATAGAGTATGCTGCCGTCAAAAAACCAAATCAGGCCATAGGCGTTGACCATATCCCGCCAGAACTGCTCCGGTGCGATGTCGTTGAAGCGCCCATTGATCGTTTCCTTGATCTTCGGGCTGACGATGACACTGAACCCCTGCGCGGAGCAGAAATCATTCAGCAATTCCGCCAAATCCTGGTTCTTGGAAAAATGGTGGTAGTTCCCCTTCGGCCAAGGAATGCTGCGCTTTTCCAAAAGAGGAGGCCCCTCCAATTCGCCATCCGCCCCCACAGTCCCTGGAAAAACGAAAAGCGTCCCCAGTAGTGCTAAAGCAGGATATTTAAGTCCGCCAAATCTGACACATCCCATATTCTCCTATCCTCGTACTGTCAAAAGTGATCCGAAAACAAACTCGCCGGCCCGGCCATCGGCGGTGACGAGGCCATTTTTGCCCAGAATTCCAGCTGGGCGATGAAGGACTCCAGGTGCTGATAGAATGCATCCTCCGTAATTTCGTGCAGGAGCAGGCGCAGCGAAAGGCATAGCTTATTCTTTTCCCGATCCCAGGAGAGCGATTCCTCGTGCTCCGCCATATAGGCCAGATTCAGCTGCAATGCCCTCTGCAGCCACAGGTCCGCCGCATCCGGAAGGCCGATGTAGCCCAAGAAGAGAAAGACGTTCTCCTCGGGTCGGGCAAAGCTAAAGTCCACATTTCCGTGGACGACCGCCACCGGCTCCCCTGCCCGCAGCGAAGCGATATCCACCTGGAACACCTCGCCAAGAACAGCCAAAGCCTCTTCCCCTCCCAATCCCATTGGCGGAGAATTCTACGGGGAAGCAAACGAAACTCAAGCTTATTAGACTAGCTTGTGGGGAAAAGTCTCTCTCCTTATGAGAAGGAGCTTTTCCTCGCCAAAAGAAGAACTATCTCGCTCCGGCCGGCAACTTCGAGACGTATTTCCACGGATGTTCATCCATGACGTTCGGGTACCAGCCCCTCACCCGATGGGAAACCAGGTGAGAGGAAGCTTCCCAATAGACGGGAGCCCCCGGCATCTCGCGGACAAAAATGCGCTCCGCCTCCTGGAGATAGGCGATCCGCTCCGCCTCACTTTTGGCTTCTTGGGCCCGGAGCACCGTCGCGTCGAACTCGGCACAGGACCAGCGTATGAAATTGCACGGATCGCCGGTCATGAAGATACTCAGCATCGTCGTCGGATCATTGTAATCGCCGAACCAGCGATGGCGGACGATGGTGAAATTGCCTTGATTCATGAGGGAGATATAGACCTTCCACTCCTGAGACACCAAATCGACCTGAATGCCCAGATTCCGCTTCCACATGGCCTGCACCGCCTCGAATATCTGGCGATTCTCATCGGAGGTGTAGTAGAGCAACTCAACCTTAGGAAATCCTTTGCCATCCGGATAGCCCGCTTCCGCCAGAAGCCTTTTGGCTTCCGCCATATCCTCCCGGAAGAGCTGCGGCTGTTGTTTGTAACGGCCCATGCCTGGGGGGACGACGCCAAAGGATTCCAAACCTTTTCCAAATCCGCGAATCCGACCGATTTCCTCCCGATTGATGGCCAGGCCCAAAGCCCGCCGAACCCTCACGTCGTTCACGGGCGGCTGTTCGCAATGGAATCCCACCCACAAGCATCCCAGCTGAGGCGTTAAATACAGCTCTCCGGTCTCCCTATAGTGAGGGATCTTGCTCACATGGGTGCGGAAGGTGATATCCAACTCGCCGGCGGCGTACATCCGCTCCTCCGTCGCCGTATCGGCAACGGGATGGAAGCGGATCTCATCCAGCGCAACGGAGTTCTTATCCCAGTAATAGGGATTTTTCTTCACCGAAGCGTAGCGACCGCTCTCCCAGCTGGCCAACACAAACGGGCCATTGCAGACCATATGTTCCGGCCTCGTCCAGGGCGTGTCCCGCCTATCGATCGGCCCGAATTTCTCGATTGTCTTCCGGTGGACCGGAAACCAGATGGAATGGGCCACCAATTCGAGGAAATAGGGAACGGGGTGCTCTAGCGTCATCTTCAGATGCCGCGCATCCGTCGCCCGGATGCCGACCTCCCGAAAATCGCTCACCTGGCCCTTATAATAGGCCTCCGCATTGCGGATGTTGAAAAAAAATGACGTAAAGGGACAGCCGAGATTCGGGGACAGAACTCGCTTCAGCGAATACACAAAATCCTCCGCCACAAGGGGATCGCCGTTGGACCAGCGCAATCCTTCCCGCAAGGTAAAGCTATACTCCAGACCATCCGCCGAACATTCCCAATGGGAGGCCACACCCGGGCGGATCTCCAGAGTTTTGGGGTCCTGCGACACCAGAGCCTCGAAGAGGGCGAGCAGGACATTTTCCTCGATTTTCCCATCGACCACCTGCGGGTCCAAGGTTGCCAAGTCGGCCCCACAGCCGACGTTCAGCACATTCAGCATCGGCTTTTTCTTCGGCCCGCAACCGGACACCAAAGCCAACGCCAGAGACCAGCAGAATAGATTCTTCTTCATAGGATGAAGTGGGGAAGGAGAAAGACATTCCGTAAAAAAGCAATCCGTTTTTGAATAAACTGTGAAATATTTTTCCCCAGCCGTAGTCCTCTTGACCTTGAAAAGGCCCCCATTCGGCTCTTACCACTCCGCGATTGGACCCTTGCCGCTCCGCCCCCCCGCGCGACGGCCCCTTTGCAAAGCAAAGGAGGCCTGTCTGCTCCGCAGGAGCAGGAAGGCCCACGTCGGAAGGATAGCAAGCATTGCTATCCTTCCGACGGGCCGTCGCGCGCGGACTCGCCCCCTTTTCTTTCATCTACCTCAGTGCGTGCTCCCTCATGGAGGCTCTGGAAACTCAGCCCCAAAACACCTCCCGCCACACTTGCCCAGCCGCAGTGAAGCGCCTGGCCGCAACGGAAAAGTCCCTCTTGTAGAAG
>JAITKE010000075.1 GCA_031278595.1 Puniceicoccales bacterium | reverse complement strand
CGCAGAAGCCGGTGTAGTAGGCGCTGCAGAAGCCGGAAATCCCCCGCAGGCCCATCATCAGGAACGGGCAGGCGCAGAAGAGAAGGGCGCAGACAGGGGACAGGTTCGAGGTCGAGAAGATGTACTTGGCGGCCATTTTCAGGATGAAGGGCACGCCGAAACCGCTGGAAAGGCCGCAGAGAATGCCGCAGGCGATGGCGAAGAAGAGCTGGCCCCTCACCTCTTTCAGGTGGCGGAAGTAGGAGAATAGGGAACGGGAGCGCCGCCAGAGGGAGGGGTTCGCCGCCGTTCGCGCTTTCATCGGGCCCTCAGCTAAGCGGCAATTTCGACGCGGTAAAGGGAATTAGGGCACGGGGTCGTTGCGTGGGGCCTTCAAGGGGCCTTTGCGCAGCTTTCAGGGGGCTACCGCGCAGCACAGCCTCGTAGCCGCAATTTCCATCGCCTTGAGTATTTTCGCAGTTCGTGAATCTTGGGGCTTGGCATGTTTGGGGGCTGGCTTTTGCCTGGAGGAAGAGGACTTCGTCCTCTTCCTCCAGGCAGCCCGCGCAGCGGGCCCGATTCCGGAGGAATCGAAAAGCCAGCCCCAAAAACAAGACCCTCCAGCAAACGCCCTTATTGATTTTGATGACATCCTCTAGGGCCGCTTACGGATGTAGGCGATCTCGGCCCAATCACCGGAGGTTCTTAGAGAGCAGTGGAAGTCCTGCCAGTATTTCCGGGCCAGCGGGTCGAAGACGGACTGGATCTCGGGCCCTTCCTCCTTTAAAATGCCGCTCAGGGACAGCGTGCCCTCGGGCAGCACCGCGTGCAGCAGGAGCCCGGCGTGCAGCTTCAGCACCGGCGCCAGGATATTGGCGGACAGGAGGTCGGCTTGGCGACCGAGTAGGCCATAGGCAAGGTCGGCCTCCTGAAAGTCGATGGCGGAATCTGGAATGGCATTGACCTTCGCGTTCTCGCGGCTGACGGTGATGGCCTGGGGGTCGTGGTCGAAGCCGAAAATTTTCCGAAAGCCCAGCTTGTGGGCGGCGATGGAAAGAATGCCCGAGCCGCAGCCGGCGTCGATGTAGCTCTGGGTATCGAGGTACTGGGGACGGAAGGTGATGGCCTCGACCAGCCGTGCCAGGCAGAGCTGGGTCGTCTCGTGCGCTCCGGTTCCGAAGGCCAGGCCGGCGTCCAGATAAATGCCCTGTTGGCCGGCCGGAATTCGGTAGTCCTTTCTCATCCATTCCGGCACGATATGCAGGGGACCGATACGGAAGGGCTTGATGAATTCCTTGTAGTGATTTTTCCAATCCGTTTCCCGCAGAACTTCCCTTAAGGGCTGATAGACCTTCAGGCGGGGAATCTGCCGACAGAGCAATTCCCAGGTAGGTTCCAGGGAGTCCTCGTCCGGAAAGTAGGCGCAGAGACGGGCGGCTTCCCCCGGCCGCTGCTCCAGGCTCCAGTCCGTGTTCTCCCATTGGCCCAGGGACTCCTCCACCGGCGCCGTATCGGCCGTCCCCAGCTCCACCCAGAATTGGTACATGGAAACTCATCCAAGCTAAACCCCGGGATTTGGCAATGGCTGCCTGTTGTTTTCCTCCGTCTTCTTTCTTTTTCCTCTTCCCTCTGCTTTTCCCCTCCGCTGTCTCTTTCCTCCGCTGTCTTTGGATTCCGTCGGAATCCGGCCAGCTGCGCGGGCCGCAAGGGGAGAAAAAGGAAAAAATTTTCCTTTTTCTCCCCTTGCAAAGACAGCGGAGGAAACGGCGGAGGAGACGAAGCTTTTAATTCCTCCGAAGGAAACAAAGCCCTTCAGCCACCGGAGGGGGTGCGAAGCCTTTAAACCTCCCTCCCGACGTTGCGAACGAAAGATGGGGAGAGAGTGGACGAAGGGGAGGAGGAATCGGCTAGGGGGATGGCGCCTGGGTGCTCTGTTTTTTCTGAGCTTCTTGCAAAGGCCACGGATGGGTCACCGCGCGGCCGACCTGCTCGGCCAAATCCCGTGCCAAGAGAGGAGGGTCGCTGTAATAGACATCCTCGGTTTCGGAAACTTCGCTGTACGCCTCGGCGCCAATGGCCAGGTTTTTGATGAGGTAGCTGTTGCTCTTCGCGTCCCGGAGAGAGGCCGAGGCCTTCAGGGACAGCTTTATCGACTGGGGCCGATTGTCCTGCTGGCTTTCCAGGTGGGTGTCGAAGGACTCCAGAGTGACTTCCAAAACGACGTCGGCCCGAGATTCCTTCACCAGCTTAAACCCGGGCGTGCAGAGAAAATAGCGGTGCAGCTGCTCGGTAAGAATGCCCTCGGCTTGGGGGGCAAGGGATAGGTTCCGCACCGGCGCGAGGGCGATGTGGACGGTTTTTCTGGAAATTCCCCAAGAAGAACCTGGGGGCTCCGTACCCATTCGGTAGGCGCAGCCGGAGAGCAGAAGCGAGGAGCCCAGGGCGCAGAGTCCGAAAAATCGTCCCTTCATTTTCGATGAAATTCCTCTATTCAATGGAAGGCTCAGAATCCCGAGCTCAGCTGCACCTGGGTCGGCTTAAGATCCAGAGCCGGGCCGGTCGAGTCGGCGGAGGGCGGCAAAAAATCCTCCGGCTTCTTCTCCCTCAATCGGCGGGAAAGACCGGTATTGGTTCTGCTTTTCCCCGTCCGTTCTTGAGAAGAGGGCGTGCTGGAACCTTCTGGGGCTAGCAAAGGGCCGTCATCGGGACCTCTGGTTTCGCCATCGAGATTTTGGGTACTATCATCGGGATTTTTTGGAGAAGCAGAGGGGGAAAGCGAAGCCAACCAGCGCTGATTTTTCGCATCTTGCTCACGGAAATCGAAGAGGAAGTCGACGGGGGACTTCGGGGCCGACTGGCCCTGGCGGAGCCACTGGCGCTTGGTTTCAATTTCCTCGACGATTTCCCGCGAGGGGTGGAGAACCAGGGCTTCGCCGTAGAGCAGGTCGGCCGCCGGCCAGTTGTTCTGGGAAAAGTAATAAAAATCTCCCATGTGAATCTTGGCCCGGGCCAGCGAGGCCTTGAGGTGCGCGATCTGTCCCTGGGCCCAGCGGCATTTCTCGTGCTCCGGAAAGAGGAAACTGAAGTCCTCGTAGTAGCTTAAAGCTTCCCCCAGCGCACCCTGGTCGTACTCCGGCGAAAGGACGAGGCTTTCGTAGATCTCCGCCGTGAAAAGATAGGCCTCCGGGGCGAGCGCAGACTGGGGATAGCGATCCATCAGCCGGTCGAGGGCTTCGATGGCCTTGTGAGGACGCTTCTGCTCCCTCTCGATCTGGGCGATGCACAGAAGGGCCTGCGCCGACCAGGGTGATGAGGGTGCCCGCTGGACGACATTTTGATAAAAATCGATGGCGGATTTGGGGTCCCGAAATCCCGGGATGAGGCCGAAATAGTGAGGCCTTTGGCCGGACTGCAGTTGGGCGGCGATTTGAAAGATCCGTTCGACAACATCGTTGAAATACTCGTAGTCCGGGTACTGGTCCAGTATCTTTCTGAGCTGATTGACGGCGTAGAGGTATTGGTGCGAAACCTCGTAGATCGAGGCGATTTGCCACAGCGCCAGCGGCGACCAGGTCGCATCGCGGGCATTTTCCAGCTGCTGGAACAGGCGACGTGCGCGGCGCGCCTCTCCCCGTTCCTGGAGGCCACAGGCCTCCTCATAGCTCTTCCGCAGATTTTCTTCCCGTTCGGCCGCATCGGTAAAAACCTGCCGGCTGCGTTCGGCCCCTCCGGTTCGCCGCTGTGCCCCAAAGCGGGGACGCGCCTCAGAGTCGTGGATGAGGGCCAAAAGGCCGAGGCCGATGAAAACGGAAGAGAGGGCTCGCATAAGATATTTTTCTATTCGGATTAAAGGTTTTATTAATACTCAGGCTGAAGATTCTGTCTCTCTGTTCGAATTGAAGGTTCTATATTCAGATTGAAGATTCTGTTGTTCTACTCGGATTGAAGAAGGGCGGCGCCCCATGTCAACCCGGCGCCGAAGGCGAGGGTCAGGAGCTTTTCCCCCCGGGCAATCCTCCCAGCCCGAAGGGCCTCGTCGAGGGCGATGGGGATGGTGGCGCCGGAGGTATTGCCGTAGCGATCCAGGGTAATGGCGACTCGGTCCGGCGGGATTTGCAGGCGCTGGGCAACCGCGTCGATGATCCGGATGTTGGCCTGGTGCGGGATGAGGTGATCGATTTCACCGGCGCTCAATCCATTGCGCCGCAGGATTTCCTCCGCGCATTCGCCCATGACCTGAACCGATTCCCGAAAAACCCTCCTCCCATCCATGCGGAAAAAGTGCTCACGCTGCTCCAGGGTTTGGGGCGAGGCCGGTCGGCGGGAACCTCCGGCGGGCATGAGGATCAGGTCGGCCCCACGGCCGTCGGCGCCGAGGAGCACATCGATGATCCGTAATCTCAGCCCCTCAGAAGAGGACTTTCCTGCCGAGTTTTCCGGGTGGCCATCTTCCGCCGAATCCTCCGGGCGGCCGACGATGACGGCTCCGGCTCCATCGCCCAGAAGGACGCAGCTGCTGCGATCCTGCCAGTCGGTGACGGAGGACATCTTATCTCCGCAGACCAAGAGGATGTGGCGACAATGCGGGTCGCCCGACAGGCACTGCCGGGCCAGGTGCAGGCCATAGGGAAATCCCGAGCAGGCGGCGTTGAGGTCCAGAGCCGGAATGGGACGGCAGTCCAGGCGCTGCTGCAGGTAACAGGCCGTCGCCGGAAAAGGCGTGTCGGGGGTGATGGTGGCGACGAGGATCAGGTCGATGGTCTCCGGCCCGAGCCGGGCGGCTTCAAGGGCCCGGAGCGAAGCGTGGTAGCAGAGGTCCGAGCTCGCCTCCTCCTCCGACGCAATGCGCCTCTCCCGAATGCCGGTGCGGGTTCGAATCCACTCGTCGTTCGTGTCCACTCGGCGGGACAGCTCGTCGTTCGTCAGGACTTTTCCCGGCAAACAGGCGCCTGTTCCACGGATGAAGATGGGCATGTGCGGGACCTATGAAGCTCCTGTGGGCCCCGTGGCAAGTTTTAACGTCCTGTGGTCTCCGGAGGGTTGTTTTTATGTCCTGCGGTTTCTGAGTGTTGGGATTCTCTGTATGTTGGCTGGCTTTGCAAGGGGCCAATGGCGGCCGCCATTGGCCCCTTGCGGCCCGCGCAGCGGGCCCGAGGCTTTGCCTCGAAAGCCAGCCAACAAAAAACAAATCACTTCAGCAGGGCCTTCGTCTGCTGGAGGAGCTCGATCTCGTCGTTCTGCAGACCCATTCGGGACAAGTCGGAGGCCATGTGGATGGCGTGGCTGATGGCCCGGGCATGGCTGGAGCCGTGGGCCTTGAAGACGGTACCATTGAGACCCAGGAGCGGAGCTCCGCCGTAGATCTCGGCGTTGATCCGGGCGTTCAGGGCCTCAAAGGCCCCCCGGGCGCAGAGGGCACCGAAGAGCCGCAGGGGATTTTTGGAAAATTCCTTTTTGGAAAAATTCCTGAGGTAGAGGGCCAGTGATTCCAGTGATTTCAGAAGGATATTGCCCGTGAAACCATCGCAGAGGACGACGTCGACGCCACTGCCGAAGAGATGGAAGCCCTCGATGAGACCGATGTAGTCGATGAAGGATGACAGCTGCTTCAGCTTCTCGTGGGTCTTCTGGATGAGCTCGTTCCCCTTGCCCTCTTCCGTCCCGATGCTGAGCAACCCGATCCGCGGCGCAGCGATCTTCAGCACCTTCCGGCCGTAGACGCTGGCCAGCAGCGCGTTGTGCGCCATGTGCAGTGGGGTCGGTTGGGGATTGGCCCCCACATCGGCCAGGACGAAATGGCCCTCGCTGGAGGGGATGATGCTGGCCAGCGCGGGGCGCTCGATGCCGGCGATGGGTCGTAACTTGAGCGTGCTGCCGGCCATCAGGCTGCCGGTATTGCCACAGCTCAGGACGGCGGACGCAGCACCGGCCTGGATGAGCTCGATGGCTCGGATCATGGAGGCATCCTTCTTCTGCTTTAGGCTTTGAATCGGCTTGTCATCCATCTCGATGACCTGTGAGGTGTGGAAGACCGATAGCTGAGGATGATCTTCCAGCCGGTGCTTTTCGAGGAGGGCCGTGAGCTGGTCCCCGTCGCCGACCAGGATGAGTGGGGCGAGGTCCGGGAACTTCCGGAGTGCCAGGCGCACGCCTTCGAATATCTCCTCCGGCCCTCGGTCGGAGCCCATCATGTCGATGGCAAGGGCCCCATGGGCGGCGGGCACGAACGGAGAGACTTCCGACACAGTAATGCCCTAGTCTAGAAAAATTTTCATGGGCTCCAACCGCATAATGCCCTCAGTCCGGCAAGGAAAGACTCATCTCCAATCCTCCGTGCTAAGGGCCTGCCGCCCTCAGCTCGCCTTGGGATCGATGACCTGACGACCGCGATAGAGGCCCGTCGTCGGATGGACGTGATGGGGGAGAAAAAGGCTGCCGTCCTGGGCATCCTTGGCGAACTGCGGCATCGCGAAGTGATTGGCCCCACGGCGTTTGCGGCTTCTCTGCTTGGACTGCTTGCGCTTTGGAACGGCCATTTTCGGAATCTACTGCAAACGGGATACTCCTCTGCACGCTGCGCCCAAGAGGCCCTGCGTCAAGAAATTATTGTAAAAATAAAAAAGGCAGATCCTGCCATTCGAAGTCCGCCCCTATTTGCGAAGCTGATGCAGGGCTTCCCTGGAAATTTTCAGCGCCGCCAAAAGCGGTAATGAACGACGCAGACTGTGGGAGCGGATAATGGGCGAGGAATGACAAGGATTCCCGTAGGCCCTTGACCGGTCGTGCCCAGATGGGCCACATCGATTAGAGCATTTCCATCGATGCCATCTTGGTCGCAGCACCCGACGCGGAAGCCTTCAGGCAAGACAGTGCCTTCGGGCCATTGGGATCGATACCTGCCATCATCCGGATAGGCCCACCATTTTTTTTGCCCCATAAGTTTCACCGCATAGATCGTGTCTGCAGGAGCTCCTAGAAGATCATCCCGTGGCATTCTGAAAGGAACTGTATCGGTTCTCACCTCACGATCTTTGCAGCCGTAGTATAATGCGTTATTTATTTCTATCCCAAGACTGGACAACTCCTTTTCCACCTGCTGTCGAAAAGGGCCCACAAACTCCTTCCGACCCTCCGGAGTATGTCTCGCAAAATCCCACCAAAACGTATACGAAGAGTCGTAAAATGTCCAGACATCTCCGTATCCCGAGTGACAGAGCACGGCGCAGGTAGCAACAGCGACCCGGCGCAGAAAAACAGAATGTTTAAACATAGTATATCCCTTACTTCGACTTAATATATCCCTTGTCTTGACTCAAACCTTCGGATGAAAATCCCTCCACTAACGATACCGATCCAGCGAGAAGGGCAGAACGAAGCATAGTATGTCCCTTATTTTGAATGAAACCATCGGATGAAAATCCCTCCATCCTGGACCAGGAGGACAGCAAAGGTCAAATTTTTGTCAAATTTGTTTTTCATGCTTTGGAAACACTGTGCTTCTTGGGAACGCTGTGCTTTCTACTCGCCGCCGCCTTTGGGGCCCTTCGGGCCCGGCCCGCCCGCAGGGCGGGCCTCGGGGCAGGATAATGAAAAATTCCTTTCATTGTCCTGTCCCGCAAAGGCGGCGGCGAAAACAAAAAAGGAAGACAACCAGATATGCGGTGAAACAGAGGATCTTCCGCAGAAGACTTTCCCATCGGACTTCAGAAAGGGTGCAGTGGCAAAGAATTCAGTTTTCTCCAAAAGGAAGCGAAAGGGACTCCGGAATTCAAAGCTCAGTCCTGCTTTTTCCGAAAAGCACGGGCTAAAAAAAATTGTAGCTCGAGGTTTCGCTCCATAGGCGGAGCCGAATAACGTGGATTTCGGGAGTGGCAAAAGAAGACTGCTGGGGAATGTAAACGATGTAGGTGGGCCCCTGTCCTTGATGGAGCAAATCGGAAATTCCGATGGATTCTCTGCTATCCCCATCGTCCGTTTCGCCGCGATAGGCGGGACGAAATCCATCCGGGAGGATGAGATACTCAGGCCATGGGACGTTATGTCCCATATTGCATAATTCTCGCCGTCGGCTGACCATCTTCACGCCGTAAAATAGCTTCCCCGAACGACAACGAGTCATCGGCCCCGTGGGAAAAGGGAGGAGAAATAGGCCCAAAACGACCTCTTGATCCTCGTATGAATGATAATGTACCCTTGCCGCCGTGCCCAGCGGATTCACTGCCTCCTCAACCCTTTGCCGAAAACTTTTTACAGATGCTCTTTTGTTTTCCGGAGCATGTTCCCTAAAATCCCTCCAAAACGCCTCTGGAGAGCCGTAATGGATCCAATCGGCTCCGTATCCCGCATGACAGAGCACGGCACAGGCAGCAGTAGCAGCCCGGCGCAGAAGAACAGAATGTTTAAACATAGTATATCCCTTACTTCGACTTAATATATCCCTTGTCTTGACTCAAACCTTCGGATGAAAATCCCTCCACTAACGACACCGATCCAGCGAGAAGGGCAGAACGAAGCATAGTATGTCCCTTATTTTGAATGAAACCATCGGATGAAAATCCCTCCATCCTGAACCAGGAGGACAGCAAAGGTCAAGTTTTTGTCAAATTTGTTTTTTTGGCTTTAGGGGGCTCGTTTTTCCTGCGGTGCTTCAGGAGGGTTTCTGCGGGGCTCCAGGGAACTTGGGAAGCTCTTTCGGGTGCCTCGCAGAGGGGGCTTTCGGGGTTTCGAGGGGTGATTCTCCGGTGCTTCAGGGAATTTGGGAAGCTCTTTGAGGGGCTTTGGGGCGATGGCCCGTCCGAGAACGGCCTGCGGCCGTTCTCGGACTCGGCTGTTTTCATGAAATGAAAATTCATTTCATGAAAACAGCCCCCTGGCTTTGCCAGGGGGCCATCGCCCAAAAAATATCCCAGCCCTAGGGAAGGGACACCGCGCATCTTTTCC
Source organism: Puniceicoccales bacterium (assembly GCA_031278595.1). Classification (GTDB taxonomy): domain Bacteria; phylum Verrucomicrobiota; class Verrucomicrobiia; order Opitutales; family JAIRLG01; genus JAIRLG01. Next base: position 6,452 of record JAITKE010000075.1, on the reverse strand, counting down.
GCAGAAGGATTTTCCACCAAGCTTTGCAAGCACCGCGCATTTTCCTGCAGAAGGCTTTGTGTTCCCAAGACTGAATTCAGTATCGGGAAAAAGCCTATGGGGCCTCTTCGGCCGGACTGCCCTTGGCCGCGGCCCTGGCTCGGGGCGGGAAGACGAAGCGGAGCCCTCCGTCGGATTTGAGGGCGAGCGTGGCGGCGAAGGGCTTGCCGGTGCGGCGGGAGACGAAGCCCTCGATGAGTTCCGTCTTTTTTTTCTGAAGGAGTTGCTGTATGTGCTCGAGAGTGAGGGGGACGCCCAGCATCTCCTTGCCGATCCGGAAGCGACAGGCGGGCTTTTTCTCCGCAAAGGTCTGTTCGCAGAGGTAGTAGTTTTCGGTTTCGAAGACGCGATTCCCCTCTTTGTGGAAGGGACAGGTGCCGATGACGGGATAATTTTCCAGCTCCTGGAGCGAGGGCATGCCGGGAGCATTTTCCTTCTTCTGGTTCTCCTCGAAGGCGAAACGCACATGCCAATCCTCGTCGAGTACCAGGTAGGCGTTGAAGGGTCGGCCGGCCTTGGAGCGGAACTTTTCCAGCAGGGGAGTCTTGCGGTCCCGGAGGAGCTGCCGGTATTCCTCCAACGTCATGCGCCGGCCGGCCACGGTTTTGTAGAGCGTCAGGAGCCCGTCCTGGGAGCGGTAGCAGCGCAGCATCTCCAGCAGGGGTTTTTGGTCGCTGGGCGAGAGGAGTTCCGACGGGCTGGCGTCGCTCTCATTCTCCTGGAATTGCCGGATGCTGGTGATCATCTGCCGGGTCATGTCGGCGATGCCCTGGCGGAAATGCTCCGGCGGGAGCTGGCGATTTTCCATTTGCCGGAGGCGGAATTCCCATTCGCCGGTCATGGCCGGACTCGTGATGGTTTCGACCTGAACCTTTTCCAGGAAGCAGAGCAGATCTTCCGCCTTGGCCGTCGGGATGAGGTCCTTCTGCTCGCGCTCCATGTACTGGTAGTCGATGAGGTGTTCGATGATCTGGGCCCGGGTGGCCGGCGTGCCCAGGCCGCGCTCCTTCATCGCTTCAGCCAATTCCTCGTCCTCGACCGCTTTGCCCGCCCCCTCCATCATGGCCAACAGGGTCGCCTCGTTGTAGCGGGCCGGCGGTTTGGTGGCTTCCGGAACCGCCTTCACTTCGACCAGCTTACCGGAAGGCGGCTGGCCATCCCGCTCATGGAGTGCGACGAGGGTTTCGTCCGCCTCTTTTCCCACCTCCCGGCCATAGACCTCCAGCCAGCCGGCTTCCACCAGAACCTTTCCCTCGGTCTTGAATCCGTGGGGCCCGACGAAGGTCATTCGGATCGTGATGTCGAACTCGGCCGCCGGGAAGAACACGGCCAGGAATCTCCGGACGACCATTTCGTAGATCTTTTCCTCACTCTCGCTCAGACCGGTCGGCTGATTGCCGGTCGGGATGATGGCGAAGTGGTCACGGACGCCCTTGTCGTTGAAAATTTTTCGGTTCTTGCCGTCGACGCCGTGCTGCTCGAGGATTTTTTTTGCCAGCGGCGCGTAGTCCCCCGACAGGGAGCTGAGCAGTTCTCGGCAGGTGGCGACGTAGTCCTCCGGTAAAACTTGGGAATCGGTGCGGGGATAGGTGGTGCACTTGTGCTTCTCGTAGAGCGATTGGGCGATTTTCAGGGTCATGCCGGCCGGCAGGTGGAAGCGGGCATTGGCCTCCCGCTGCAGGAGGGTTAGGTCGTAGAGCCTGGGGGCGCCCTGGGAGCTGCGCTTTTTCTTCTCCTCGATGCGAATTTCCTCCGCATGGGCCCGAAGGTCCGCCAGCAGGGCCTCCACTTCGGAAAACTCCCAAAGGCGCTCGACGCGATCGTGGACCTCGTTGGGATTTTTTTTGAAATCTTTTCGCTGGAAGACCCCCTCGTAGTTCCCGTTGTGAATCTGGAACTGCCCGACGATTCTCCAGTAGTCCCGGGGCTGAAAATTCCGGATTTCCCGCTCCCGGGCGACGATCATCGCCAGAGTGGGGGTCTGGACTCGGCCGACACTGACCACGCGGCGGGAACCGCGGCCGGCGAGGCGCAGGGTCAGGGCCCGTGTCCCGTTGATGCCGACGATCCAGTCCGCTTCGGAGCGGCAGCGGGCGGCGGCCTGCAGGGCCTGCATCTCCTCCGAGGAGCGTAGGTGGACGAAGGCCGTTCGGATCGATTCCGGGGTCATGGAGGAGAGCCAGAGGCGCTGGAAGGGCTTCTTGTTGCCGGCCAATTCGCAGATGTAGGAAAAAATCAGCTCGCCCTCCCGACCGGCGTCACAGGCGTTGATGAGCCCGTCGATGTCGCGGCGGTGGAGCAGCTTTTTGAGCTCACCGAAGCGTTTCTTGCTGGCCTCGATGACCTGGAGATTGAATTTTTCCGGGATGATGGGCAGGGATTCCAAGGTCCAGCGCCTGTAGCGCGCATCGATGTCCTCCGGCATGGACAGCTCGACCAGGTGACCGACGGCCCAGCTCACGACGTAGTCCTCGTTCTCGAAGCAGTCCTCCTTCGCCTGGAACTTCCCCAGCACCTTGACCAGATCCCGGGCGACGCTGGGCTTCTCGGCGATGACCAATTTCTTCATGGACCTTTGACCCATGCGAAATCTTCCCAAAGGTCAATTTTTCTTTCGGCGGATGAGAATCCAAAAAGATAAGAATCCGAAAAGTCTCCGCGTCGGAAAAATCCGAAGATGCCTCGCGGCCAAGAGTCCTCACCCCCTGTTGGGGCGAGCTCTCCCTGTTATTCCGTCGTCGCCGGCGCCGGCGGGTCCGCCAGCAGCCGATTCACATCGACGCCGTATTCCGTCAGAAGCGCTTTGGTCTTCTTCGCCTCATCAGTATTGGATTGAAGAGCATTTATCCAGCCCTCCAAAGAGGAACTATGCAGGAATTTTTCACTCCTCAGCATGGCGAGAATAGCATCGCCGTCCTTCCCGTGTCCTCGGAGCCAGGAGAGCAAAACCTCTGCCGCCGCGACTCCTTTCATATGGCCGGTCGCCGCCGCCAGATGGAGCGGGGTGTTCTGATCCCCATCGATCGCTTCGACATTGGCTCCATGGGCCAGCAGACACACCACGTTGGCGACGTGTCCGTTGAAAGCCGCCAGATGGAGCGGCGTTTGCTGGTTCTCGTCAGCGGCTTCGATCTTCGCTCCATGTTCCAGCAGACACGCCACGCAGTCGGCGTGTCCGTTGTAAGCCGCCAAATGGAGCGGGGTTCGCTTATTCTCATCGGTCACTTCGGTCTTCGCTCCATGTTCCAGCAGACGCGCCACGCAGTCGGCGTGTCCGTTGGAAGCCGCCCAATGGAGCGGGGTGTTCTGATCCCAATCGGTCGCTTCGACATTGGCTCTATGTTCCAGCAGATGCGCCACGCAGTCGGCGTGTCCGTTGTAAGCCGCCAAATGGAGCGGGGTTTGCTGATTCTCGTCGACCGCTCCGATGCTCGCTCCGCGGGTCAGTAGCAATTCACAGGCCCAAACGTGACCATACTTAGCCGCCAAATGGAGCGGGGTTCGCTGGTCATCATCTGGGGCATTAATTTCATCCTCATCCACCTTCTGCAGGAGAAGGGGAAGTAGTGCAAGGCGTTCATCTTCAAACTGATCACAAACGTAGTGCAGCAGGGTTTGCCCTTGGGTTTTTCCATCATTGCTCTTTGCGGATAAAATCTCCCGAAGTTGGTCTTCCTTCGTCGTGCGGAGAATTTCCCGGAGGAAGAAGTAGTCGTTCTTTTCAACGGCCTCAAAGCACTGGTCGATGATCGCATTTATATTTTCGTGTGTTTCCTTTTGATCATCAGGAATGGGATCCGGCTGTTCCCTTGGATCGAGTAAATCCGTCGGGGAGGGCGGCGGCTCTGTGGGAGGAGGATCTGTTCTTCTACCCGAGCCGGTCGGCCCAGAGCCCGCCGGATTGGAGCCGGAGCCCGAGCCAGTCTGCCTGGAGCCGGAGTCCGGGGAAGCCGACCGATCCCTCACCGCCGCTGACGGGAAACGTTCCAAATTGCTTGTGAATTGCACGCCCAAAACTCCATTGAGAAGCGCGTTCAGGGGACTGGCATTCCCTCCTATTGAAAATCCGCTTGGCGGAAGGATGTCCACGCTGACGAGCGTCCGGTCCGGCAGTACGACGAGGACGGCGAAGCCAAATGCCCGGCTAGGACTACGGCCAGAAATCGTCGCGAGCCAATAGGGGGCAACTGCCGGGCTCATCGAGCCGGAAGCGAACTCCCGCAGGGAAAAGTCATTCGGGAGCGAGGCCACCCTTGGGCCCGCCTTTTGGTCAGTTGGAAGATGGAAGCGAATCTGGCCAGCCGAGAGCGGGAGCAGCTTGACCGCCGCGCGACCGCTGAGTCCGTCGATGCGGAGAGGGAGGTTTGAGGGATCTGCAATGTGCTGATGAACGGTAAAGCCTACGGATAATCGGCCGGTGCAGTGGCCGCGAGAATCCATCACGCCCAGGCGTTTCAGCCAGAAATGGACGGCTTCCGGGAGCAGGGCGTAGGCGGCGAAATCGCCTCCGGCACTTGCTTCCGGTAACGCCAGAAACGCCAGAGGGGAAGCTGTGGTCCCTCCACCGGCCTCCGTTCCGCAATGGCTGGAAAAGTCAAGCGACGGCGCGTTCTTTAAACGCCATGTTCCCTGTCCATCGGCCTCCCAGGGCAGGTCAGCATATATATGGCCGCTGACGGACACTAAAAATAGTCCACCCAGGGCCCCGGCGCGGTATACCCAGGAATTCAATGATCTTTTCATAATTTTCATGTTTTTTGGAGATGAACTACCGCAGAGATATTTCCCATTGGACTGCCAGAGAGATTCCCCGAGGAGCTTTTCATTGCGTTACTTTGCTGCCAGACATGAGGTATTTTACAAGTTTTATTCTGGAGTTCAATCACGAGTTTTATCCTGAACGACCGGCCAACATTTCATCGACAAGATTCGTTCTAGGCCATTGGGGCCCTGGAAAAGGGAAGCGGCTTCCCCGAGCTCGGTTTCCTTGAAGAGGAGAGGAGAGGATGAGAAAGAACTAAGGGAGAGGGAAATTTTCCCGGGAGAAGAAAGTGAGGAGAGAGGAAGGAATTGGAAGAGGGGAGGGGATTTTCTCGGGAAGGGGGAAAGAATTGAAGAACATTTAGTCCTCAGCTCTGGCTTGTGTTCGGGCATATTTTTCCTTTAATGCGAAGATGAGTATGGGTGTATTTCATTACGAGGCCCTCAATCGGGCGAAGGGGAAGGAAAGCGGCACGCTGGAGGCAAATGACAAGAAGCAGGCCATGCAGCTGCTGACCCAGAAGGGCCTGCACGTCCTGGCGCTGAAGGAGAAGAAGTTTCTGGTGAAGCACGCCCCGACGAAACACCCGACTGCGCCCGCACTGGGCCGGTTCTGGATTAACAAGCAGAAGATCCACTTCAATTTTCTCTACAAGTTCCTGCAGCTGCACAGCGGGGGACTGTCCCCCGGGGATGCATTGAAGGTCATGCGCACCCGCCTGAAATCGCCGGCGGAGCAGGCGCTGGCCGAAGCGGTGCACAAGCAGCTCTGCGAGGGCAAGACATTGGCGACGGCCATGAAGGCCTATCCGGACATCTTTCCCGAGGGTACGGTCTACATGATCGAGGCCGGCGAAAAGACCGGCAACCTGATTCCCATCATCGGCAATTTGATCCGCTTCATGGAGGTGCAGGCGGAGGTGAAGAAGCGCTTCATCGCAGGGATGTCCTATCCGCTCTTGGTCTGCAGCATCGCGATGGCGGTGGTGGTTTTATTCATCTTCTACCTCCTGCCGCGAATCCAGAAGATGATGACGTCGATGGGCGGCGAATTGCCCCTGGTCACCCGTCTTCTCCTGGGCGGGGCGCACTTTCTCCAGGACTGGGGACTCTCCCTCCTGGCCGTCATCGGCATCGGCAGTTTTGTGCTCCTGCGCTTCCGCCGGACGGCGATGGGTCGCGTGTGGACGGACCGCTGGCTGACCTATCTGCCACTGCTGAAGGGCATCGTCAACGGTTCCTACTACTGCCAGACCGCGAATCTGCTGGCCACATTGCTGGGGAGCGGCATCAACACCACCGAGGCCATGCAGCTGGCCGAACAGGCCACGTCGAACCGCTACCATCGCCTGCACTTCGCCGAGGCGCGGCGCAAGGTCCTGGACGGCGTGTCCATAACCCAGGCCTTCGACAAGCATCGTGTGCTGCCGGTGGAGGCGCTGGACATCCTCTCGGTGGGGGAGAATACCGGTGACCTGGCCTCGTCCTTCCGGGAGATTTTTAAAATCCACAACACCGAATTGGGCGAGAAGCTGCAGCGCCTGACGGTGACGGTTTCCTCCATCGCCCTGGGCTTCGCCTTTTCCCTGGTGGCCATTTTGGCCATGAGCATCGTCATGAGCGTCATGAAGTTCAGCTCGACGGTGGTGGGC
>JAITKE010000032.1 GCA_031278595.1 Puniceicoccales bacterium | reverse complement strand
AGTTTCATGGCATTCTGGCATTCCGGCGGTCTGATATTCTGGGGTTCTGGCGTTGGCGGCGATCCGGTATTCCGGCGGGTTCGGCGGGCCGGTGTTCTGGTGTTGGCGGTATTACTGGGCTGTTTGTCAGCGGAGGAGATCCACGTCGCCTTTTGCCTGGACAATAATTTCGCCGAGCCGACCGGCGTAGCCGCCTACAGCCTCTGCAAGAACAAGGCCCCCGACGACCGGCTCGTGATCCATGTGGTCATGACGGAGCCGCTGCCGGAAGATCATAGGCGAAAATTCCAGCTGCTCGAACACCTGTTTCCCGGGCAAGTGATCGTGCATATCTACGATGACATGGAGAAAATGCAGTGTCTTCTGCAGTCCCTAGAAGGTGTAGATTGCGGAGAATGGCGAAGCATGGCCATATTTGGAAGACTGCTCCTCGATAAAATTCTTCCAGAAACTTTGCCTAAAGTCCTCTATTTGGATGGGGATATTTTGGTTCTGTCTTCCCTGAGGGAACTATGGGACAAGCTACCTTTCGAAAACTATGCTGCGGCCGGTGTACCGGATGGATTTCTTTACACTCCGGAAGAAATAGAAAAGGTGGAAGGTGGGGGTCTATACGGGTTAGTGACTTATGATTTCATATCCGGAGCACCCATCCCCATCAGAACCCTATATCATATCAATTCAGGTGTTCTGTTATTCGACCTTAGCGTAATACGTAAAGAACAGCTTTTTTCGGAGACGATCAAGTATGCCATAAACTATCAGCCAACTTTTCCTGATCAGGATTCTATCAATGCATTATTTCATGGTCGTATTTTAGAGTGTAATGGGAAATGGAATACCTATAGCGGATCAACTCGACCTCCGGCGGATGTCGCTGTCATACACTTCATGAGTTGCTTTCCCAGACCGTGGGCCATAAATCCTTACAAATTGGTCGGCTGTTGGTGGCAACCCAAGCATTGGTTCTATCTCTTGAGACATATGACTCAATCACCGACCCTATGGCATCGCTATCGACAGGAATCGCCCTGGAGGCATTCCGCCTGGTCTCTATTTCAGGAAATGTTCAGCACCAAAAGAGATCTGGCAATCTTGGCTCTAGTCGTTGCGATTGTTATCATTTCCTTCATTTCATCCTTTTGGGCAGGTCGCTTCTTCATCCGAAGATGGAGGAAATAAGGACCAAGGAATCTCACTCCCTTTACTCATCGCCCTTTACGGCCGTGTCGCTAGCTTCGGCGGGAAGCTGTTTCTGTTTCAGTTGATCATCGCCTTTTGAGGATAGGTCGGCGGAGCCCGGCGGGAGGCTATTTCTGTTCCATCATCCTATCTCTGTTTCATTTTCTTCATTGCCCTTTGGGGCCGTAGGAGCAAGCTGGGTGGAAGATATTTTATGGCAGCATCCATCGGGAAGATTTTGTCGGAAAAACGCCTGGAGCTGGGCCTTTCGCTCGAAGAAGTGGCGAACGCGACCAAGATTCGGGCCGATTATCTGGAGGCGATCGAGCAGGAGCAGCTGGACTTCGACCTACCGGATATCTATAAGCGCGGCTTCATCAAGGCCTACGCCGAACATCTGGGCCTCGATACTGAGGAAGTGATGAAGGCGTGCCCGATTCCCTCCTACGAGGCCCTGGTGTCGAATGAGAAGCGGAGGGAAATGGTCTCGACGGTGGCGCGTAAACAGGCGGCCTACGTGGCGATCGAGCCGGAGGCGGCGGATGAAGAGGTCAATACAAGCAGTCCTTCGGAAGACTCGGGAGAACATTTCCCCTACGGAAAAATAGGGATTATCACGGCGGTTGTCGTCGTGGTTCTGGCGACCCTCGTCGGGATTTTCCATCTCTCCCAAAGGCAGGTGAAACCAGCCGGGGCGATGTCGGGCGCTGCGCCGTCCTTTGAAAAAATCGCTCCGCATCGGGAAATTCTCCTGCGGGCGAAGGGAGCCGTGAAGCTCATCGTGCGGGACCGCGATTCCAAGGAGAGGATCTACACCGGTTCTCTGCAGGACGGCGAAGAGCGCTACATCGAGTACGAAAAGCCCATCCAGGTCTATTACGATAGGGGCGAACGGCTCTCGGTGGAGATGGCCAATGGTGAAATCCTACATCCGGACAAGGGTCGCGGCGGGATTGAGGTCAAATAGGCCCCTTCTCTAGAACAATACCACAAGCCTTGGTCCATGGCGCCGCCGGCCGAAAAGATGAAGAGGGACGCCAAGGATTTTTCCCATTATGCGCCCTACCGAAGGCTGAGCCGCTGGGTCTGGATGAGCATCGGCATCGCCCTCTTTCTCGGCGTATTGTTCTTCTCGCAAAAACATTTCGTTCGCTATGATTTTCACAGGAATCGCGCCTCTGGGCTCTCCTCAGAACTCGTCGATGCCCTGAAGGGGCTTGCGGAGCCCGTTGACATCCACGTCATCCTGCCCGTCCACGACGATGACTGGACGCAGGACTTCTTGCATCACGTGCGGCGGCTGTTGCGCGAATGCGTGGCCCTCTGTCCCCAGAACTTGCGCGTCCATTACACGAACGCAACCCAGGCCTCCGCTGCCCTGAAAAATCTGGGGAGTGATCCGTCCCTATTCTTGGAGGATTATTCCTTGCTATTGCTCTCTCGGGACGATGTCCGCAGCATCGACGGGAGAAAGCTCTTCCGCCTCTGCCCCGGGAACCGCATGGAATTTCACGGAGAATCCGAACTTTATCAGCAGCTCCGGGCGCTGCGGCAGCCCTTTAGGAAGAAGATCTATTTCCTTACCGGCCATGGCGAAATGGCCCTGCGCAGCACACACGGGACGAAGGGCCTTTCCGGCACCGCTTCGTTTCTGGAAAAGAATCACTATCGGCTGGAGGAGCTGGAGCTGATGTCGAGGCCAGAAGTTCCCCCGGATGCCGATGCCGTCGTGATTGCCGGTGCCGTATCCCCGCTGATGAAGGCGGAAGTCGATCGGTTGGAGCGCTACCTGGAGGACCGCTCGGGACGGGTTCTGGTCTTTCTCGCCCCGCTCTGTCCGCACGGTTTGGAATGGCTATTCTTCCACCGCGGCATCTGGGCCGATCCGCATCGGATGGCCGAGGTCTCTCCGGAAAACCGCCTGCCCTCCGATGAGATCATCGTCCGTCGCTTTGCCGAGCATGCGGCGATGAAGAGGGTATGCCAGCAGGGACTGGGCGTGCTGATGAGCCGCGTGCAGGCCGTTCAGCCCGACATCGGCGCCCCTTTGCTCGACCACCAGCACGTCATTCCCCTCCTTTGGACTTCCGACCAGGCCCATCTTCTGGACGAAAGCTTGCCGAAGGAAGCTAGAGGAACGGAGGCCGCAGCCGCTCCGGAGAGGACGGCCGGACTCTTTCCCCTGGGCAGTCTTTCGGAACGCACTTCGCCCCCCGAGCTGGGAGTGGCGATGGATCACGGCAAGCTCATCGTGATCGGCAATGCCGATGCCTTGAGCAATACCTGCATCCAGTCGCTGGGCAACCGCTATTTCCTGTTAGGGCTTGTCCAATACCTGCTGGATGAGGACGGTGGGCCCTCGCTGCCTTCGGTGGAGGTGGCCGAGTATCGCCTGCAGCTGACGAGGGCGCAGCTCCGGAAGTGCTGGAAGCTCTTCTTTCTCCCGGGTATTTTGGCCCTATTTTTTGGCTTCGGCGTCTATCTGGCCCGACGAGATTCCTAAAAATGTCCCTGCCGCTTCGCCTCTTTTTCCTCCTGGCGTTTTATTTCGCTTCGCTCCTCCTCAGCCTTAGGGGTTACCGAATGCTCATCGCGCCCCACGAGCCCAGGGCCATCGGGACTGAAGCGCCGCCGAGGATGATTCGGCTGATGGATTTGGCCTCCGGTGCTCGCTGGGAATGGCACCGAGAAGAACACCGTCCCGGCTGGCGGATGCGCTGTCCGGTATCCTGGCCGGCCAATCCGTTCTTCATCGACCAGCTGCTGTCCGGCTTGGCCTCGATGAGAAACTTGGAGGCGGAGCCTGAGTCTCTTCTTCAGGAAAAATCTCCTGGGGGAAAAATGGAGTTCCCTGAGGGGAAAATGGAACTGAGTTTCCTCTCCGCTGAGAGGGAGGAGACGTTCGTGCTTTCCGAAACGGCGGTTTGGGGCAAGGGACAAAAACGCGATTTTCCCTTGCTGGAGGACTGGAGGGCCGTACTCAACCCTTCGTGGCAGGAGATGCTGCTGACGAAGCTCTGGGACTTGGAACTGGCCGCCATCGATGGGATGATTTTGGAATTCCCCAAGAAGGAGGAGCGTCATGTTTTTTCGAGACGGGAAGGCATCTGGAGCGCGGAGGACTTTCCTTCCCTGTCCTCGGAAAAGCTCCACACTTTTCTGGCGTCGATTTTGCGCCTGGAGGTGGAGCAGTTCCTGCCCAAACAGGGGGAAAATGCCCTAACTCTGGGGCTTCAGGTGCCCGATTGCCGCCTGACCCTGTTCTGTGGGCATGAGTCCCATGTGCTGGAAATCGGCAAGTCGTTCTACAAGAAATCCCAGCTGCGCTTCGCCAAGAGGCCGCCCTGCGGGGCGATTTTTTCCCTGCCCTGCGATTTTTTGCAGGAAATCTCCGATCCTCGCAGTACCTTTGCCAAAAATTTTCCGGAGAATGCGTCCTGAGCGAAAATTCATTCCCGATGCCGCATGGCCGTGAAATCGCGTCGCATCCTCATCGCCTGCGGGGGCTCCGGCGGACATTTGGCTCCGGGCATCGCCCTGGCTCAGGAGCTGTCGAGCCGCGGCTACCAGCCGGTGCTTTTCGTGAGTTCGAAGGCGGTGGACCGCAGAATTTTGGCCTCCTATCCCTCATGGCCGGTTTTTTCTTTGCCGGCGAGTCCCCCCTCGAGAAAATGGGGAACGTGGCTCCGCTTCGCCTATCTGCAATTCCTCTCCCTCATCCGAACGCTTCGTTTTCTGAATCAAAATCCCGCCGCAGCGGTCATCGTGACGGGGGGCTTCACCTCACCGCCGGTGGCGTTGGCCGGGTTTTTAAAAAAAATCCCCCTTTTCATCCATGAGTCCAACCGGGTTCCCGGGAAGGTGACGCGCCTCCTGGCGAGGCTGGCCCGACGGGTCTACCTGCCGTCGGAGTGGGCTGTGCTCCAAACTCCCAGGAGCCGGCGGCACAAATTACTCCCAAGCTGGTCGCACAAGTTTAAGCCCCTGGGCTATCCCCTGCGCTCGGAATTTTTCGGCCCCGAAGCCCTTCCTAAGGAGGGCTTTCCGAGAAATCCTGAAAAAGGCCCGAGCTTTCTCCTGCTGGGCGGCAGCCAGGGCGCATGGGTGCTCAACCGGTGGTTCGTCCAGCACGTCGAGGAATTGGCCCCTCTGGCGGGCCGTTGGATCTGCGTGACCGGAGAGGGCTACTATGGGGAGCACGGGGAGGATTTGGAGAAAGTACGGCAAGATCATCCCTCGGTGGAGTTTCTTCCCTTCGGCGAACACATGCCCTCGCTCTTGGCCGAAGCCGACCTCGTCATCGCCCGCGCGGGGGCCGGCAGCATCGCGGAGTGCCTGCACTGCGAAGTGCCGATGCTGCTCGTTCCCCTGCCGTCGGCGACCGATGATCATCAGCAGGCCAACGCGGAATGGGCCCAGGCCCTGGGCTGTGCCTGCGTGGTCCGGCAGGAAAATTTGGATTTCCTACTGCCGCTGCTCCGGTGGCTCCGCTCGGCGACTGGGATTTTGCAGTCCATGCGCCACAAAAGCCGCGACCGGGCCAAGGCGGAAGATGTACGCCGCTTCATCGTGGAGGATATGCTGGCCTCGATGGAGGGGGCTTAGGGAGCCTAGGATTTTGGCGGAGAGAGAGGGATTCGAACCCTCGGATCCCCTTTTGGAGGATCACCTTCTTAGCAGGAAGGCGCTTTCGACCACTCAGCCATCTCTCCCGAGTCTTCCTCATCGAAAACTAAAGGGACATCCCCCGAAGGTCAAGGTCGCTCTCGGAGTGAATGCGGAGGCCTGTGCTTGGGTCTGTCGCCTTTGGGGCCTCTGCGGGGCTGCCTTTGGCTTCCGGAGGAAGCGGCCCGCCGAAGGCGTGCCTCCGCCGAAGCCCCCGAAGGGGGCGTCGGCGCAAAGGCAGCCCCAAACGGTCTCCGGCCCGCTGCGCGGGTTGTGCTTAGGGGGGATAGCTGGCTTGGGGCTGGCATTGCCCCGAGAGGGTGGATACCATCCACCCCCTCGGGGCGGGCCGCGCCCCCGGCCCCATTACCGCGGGAGCGAAAGCCCGCGCCCCCCCCGCCCCCCGGGGCGCCCCGGGGGGGGCCG
>JAITKE010000039.1 GCA_031278595.1 Puniceicoccales bacterium | reverse complement strand
CCTATCGCCTGGCCTGCATCGAATTCGATCCCGAGCGCCACCGGTCCCAAATCCCGGCGGCGACGAAGGAATCACTCAAGAAGTTCTATCTCGAGCACAAGGAGGAATTCCAATCCCTGGAAGAGGGATCCGACGAGCTGAAACGGGCCATCGGTGAGGCCTATGAGCGCACCCAGACCCGGTCGATGGCCAGCCAAAAGGCCAGTGACTTCGCCTACCAGCTCTACGAAAAAGAGCTCCGGCCCGATGTCGAGGCCTTCGACGCTCTCCTCACAACCTTTGAGTTGAAACTGAAAGAGCTTCCCCTCTTCATCCCGGGTCGGCCGATGGAGGATAAACGATTCTCTCCGGACGAGCTGTCGGCCCTCGTGGCCACCCTCGACGAGGAACGGCCCTTTTCCGACCCCATCGAGACGAAGGACGGGGCCATTGCCCTCCTCGTGCTACAGGAAACCCTTCCGCCGCGCTCATCGGAATTCGAGAGTGTTCGGGAAAGGGCCTTGACGGAGCTGCAGCAGGAGCGCCGCCGCGAGGCATTCCAAGCCCACTGTAAGGAAATATCCATCCAACTATCCCGGCTAAAGCCCGAAGCGGAAGTCAGTGAGGCCATCGAAGACCCAATTCGGGCGCTGGGGCTGGAGTCGAAGAGCTTTGCCCAGCTCAAGCCCAAGGAATTGCAGGCCCAGGTTTCGCCAGCCGTGCGTCAGGTTCTAGAGGCCCTGCCGGAGGGCCAAGTTTCGCCGGAGCTCCTCCAGGACAAGCGTTGCGAATGGGTCCGGCTGCGCCGCAAAGCGATCGATGCGGCCGCCATCGACGAGGAGCAGATACAAAAAAACCTAACTTCGTTGGAACAAAAGATGGCGCAGCACCTGGAGAATGCAGATTTTGTGGATGCCCTCGAGCGCTTCATGCCCCAGCCGGCGTCGGAAAAGGAGTCGGAACGAAAAAAGTAGTCACAACGGAGACGTTTAGGGGGAAAAAACCAGGAAGGCTTAGGAAGAGAAGGCTCAAACGCTTAAGGGAAGAAAGGATTATTCGGGGACTTTTTGGGGGCTGGCTTTCGATTTCAAAGAAATCGGGCCCGCGCAGCGGGCCGTCCGAAGGGAGAGGACGTTGGCCTCTCCCTTTGGACAAAGCCAGCCCCAAAAAAGGTCAAGCCCCAAGACAGGGCACCCCAAAACGAAATTCTTCCTATTTTCCCCATTATTTCCGGCCTCTCTCTCATCGCCTTCACTCCTCTCATCGAACTCGAAAGACCTCCGCCTTCGTCCAGAGAAAAACGGAATTCAAACCCTTCATCCCATCGTGTCCGAAAGCTTCCTGCGCTGTACCCAAAAGCCTTCGACGCTCGGCCCTAGAGGCACAGGATTCGAGCTCCTAGAAGGAAAAACTTCAACCCCTTCATTCCCATGCACGCCCGAAGATTTTCAGTAAAAAATGGCGAAAATAACGAAGCACCGGCGCTGTCCTCCTATACGGTACAGCTGACGGAGGAGCAGGGAGCGGCGCTCGAAACCTTCTGCCGGCAGAAGCATTGGGAGAGCCGGGAGCTCGCCTACACCCGGGCGGCTTTTCGGAGCGACGGCCTCAACGTCGTCCTCTACGAGAGCGGCAAGCTCCTCGTGCAGGGGAAAAAAACCGCCGAGTTCGTGGAATTCACGCTCGAGCCCTTCATCCTCGGCGCCGCCCGGAGAGGCTATGAGGAACTCGAGCATCCGGAGTGGTTTGAGCTCCACGCCGGTCTCGACGAGAGCGGCAAGGGCGACCTTTTCGGCCCTTTAGTCTCGGCCTGCGTAATCGCCGATGGCGAAGCCGTGCGCTCCTGGATTACGGCCGGGGTTCGAGACAGTAAGCAGATCACCGGCGACCGAATCCTCTTCGGCCTGGAGGAAAAAATTCGCCGCAATCCCCACGTCTCCTGCGAGGTTCTCCGGCTCGTCCCGCCGACCTACAACCGGCTCTACCCGCAGTTCCAATCCAATCTCAACCAGCTTTTAGCCTGGATGCATGCCCAGTGTCTTCAGAAGGCCCGGGCTCGGCGACCGGAGACCCGCTGGGGACTGCTCGACCAATTTTCCCGACAGCCGCTCGTCCAGCGCCAGCTCAGCCTCCCGAACTTCAAGTTGAAGATGCAACCCCGGGCCGAGGAAGATCCCGTTGTCGCCGCCGCCTCCATCCTGGCCCGGGCGGAGTTCATCCGCTCCATGAAACATCTGTCCCAAGAAGCAAAAATGATACTGAAGCGCGGGGCCGGGGCCGCCGTCAAGGCCCAGGCCCAGGAACTGCTCCTCCGCCACGGCCCTGAAGCCTTCTCCTCCTTCGCGAAGATGCATTTCAAAACCGCCCAGGAGGCCCTTGTGGCTGCAACAGATACTCACTCGGGATACTTTTCCCTTACCCAGAATCCAGGCCGGCGGAAGGGCTAGAGGGCGCCGTCAAATAAAAGATGAACCAAAGAGAAAAGAGAGGAAAGCGGGAATGGGAAAAGGACACATGGGAGACATGACTCATCAGATGAATTGTTGAACAAGCCGAAAGGCTTTCTGCCTGATTGGACGACGCCCTCTAGTTTTTTTTGGGCCCCGGGACAGCCCTCAGAGAGGGCTTAAGCGGCTAAAGCCGCTTGCTCGCGAAGCGAGCGTCCCGGGGCCCCCAGAAGCGCGATGAGCCCAGCCTCCGGAAGCGTCGGCCCGACAAACCTCCGGGAGCCCCGTCCCGCTGTCCTGGATTCCGAAGGAATCGCCCACTCCGTGGGCAGCGGCCTAAAAATGGGAATTTTTAGGCCGCCAGGACAGCGGGCGCCCCTGGTAGCATATTTGCCTACGGGCAGTGCATTTGTACGGGTAACACATTTGCCTATTGCCAAGACCGGGAAATTTCACCTAATGGCCACAACTTAATCGCTCATTATGAACGCTCATATCCAGCATTTCATCCAGCGAGACCCGCACAAGCTCATCGAGCACCGCTGCAAAACGATTCCCGCAGAGGCTCTGATACTTCCGGGGCCGGACTTCATCGACCGCGTCTGGCTGCATTCCGACCGCTCCTGCAATGTTCTGAACAACCTGGCCCGCCTTTACGGCAGCGGGCGCCTGGCCCATACGGGCTACGTCTCCATCCTGCCGGTGGATCAGGGGATCGAGCACTCCGCCGGAGCGAGCTTTGGGTCCAACCCGGACTACTTCGACCCGGAGAACATCGTGCGCCTCGCCCTAGAGAGCGGTTGCAATGCGGTCGCCTCCACCCTGGGGGTCCTGGGCATCGTGAGCCGGAAATACGCCCATAAAATTCCCTTCATCGTGAAGCTGAATCACAACGAGCTGCTGACTTATCCCAACAAGTTCGACCAGGTCTATTTCGCCCAGGTGGAACAGGCCCAGGACATGGGGGCCGTCGGCATCGGAGCCACCATCTATTTCGGCTCGGAAGAGTCCACCCGTCAGATTCAGGAGACCAGCGAGGCCTTTCAGCTCGCCCATGAGCTCGGCCTCCTCACGATCCTCTGGTGCTACCTCCGCAATCCCGCCTTCAAGGCGGACAAGGACTACCACACGGCGGCGGATTTGACCGGCCAGGCGAACCACCTCGGAGCGACGATTCAGGCGGATATTTTGAAGCAGAAGCTGCCGACCAACAACGGCGGATTCAAGGCGCTCAAGTTCGGCAAGACGCACGAAAAGGTCTACAGCCAGCTTTCCTCGGAGCATCCCATTGACCTGACCCGCTACCAGGTGGCCAACGGCTATATGGGGCGCACGGGCTTGATCAGCTCCGGCGGAGCGTCGGGGGAGAACGATTTTTCCGAGGCCGTCGAAACGGCCATCATCAACAAGCGGGCCGGAGGCATGGGCCTCATCTGTGGCCGCAAGGCCTTTCAGCGCCCCCTGAAGGAGGGCATCGAGCTTCTCCACACCATCCAGGACGTCTATCTGGAAAAGACCATCACCGTGGCTTAAATCCATCGGTCCAGTCCGAGAGCCAGTCCTTTGCCAGGAGAGGTTTTGAGCCTCCTCTCCTAGGGGAAGGTCTTCGAAATTCCTCCCCAGGGGCGTTCTGGAGTTCCCTGGGGCCGCCTTTGGCGGCGCGAAAAATAAAAAGGTCTTTTTATTTTCGCGCCGCAGGCCCGCGGCTCCGCCGCGGGCCCAGAGCCCGGAGGGCTCCAAAGGCGGCCCCATACCCCGCCCACCCACCCCTCTTTTAGCTCTGAAAATCCAATTCCCCTGAGCCAATCCCCGCTCCGAAGGCCCTCTTCTCCCCCAAACTTTCCAGCCGAGACCAACGAAGCCCGGCAGCCAATCCAGGTCTAACGGTTTTCTAAAACCGGACTATAATTCCCCGCCATGTGCATTGGTGTCAGTGGGATGAACCGGGCTCTGCCCGTCCTGGAACTCGGCCTCGCCCTGGGCGCCGTCGTCGGCCTGGCGCTCCTGGCCCAAAGCCGACGGCGCGCGCGGAGGAGGGCGGCCGAAGGGATTCCGGAAGAGCCCTCCCGTTTTAAAAAACTCCTGGACCTCCTGCCGGAAAAAGTCCTGGAAGCCGGGGAGCAGGTCACCCAAAAGCTGGTGGAATTTCTCCGCCCCGTGCTCTCCCGGATCGCCTCGGCGCTGCGGGACTCCATCCGCAAGGTCACTTCTTCCTTTCTACAAAAAACAGAAAAATCCGAGAAAAAAGAGAAGTCCTGGAAATTCTCCAGGAAACAGACGTCTCCCGAAAAGGGCGCATAGGACTCCCCATGAAAGAGCCGAAAAATTTTCAACACACCCTGGAGCGCCTGCGAAAGACTCACCTGCAGACCCGGGAGATCCTGCAGTGCTGGGCGCCCTCCCATGAGACCGTGCAGGCCTCCCTCGCCTGCGTCTGGGAGCGCTTCTTCGACCTCCTGCAGTCGGAGGAAATTTCGCTCGCCGACCTGAACACCGCCTCGGGCATCCTCCAAAAGCTCTCCGCTTGCCACAGCCAGCTCTCGGCCCTGGAGGCGAAGAAGCACGAGGAATCCGTGGGCGATGAGGCCTCGGAGAATCTGAGCCCGCAGCTTTCACCGGAAATTCTCGAAGCCATCGAACGGCAGCTGCAGCTGCTCTGAAACCCATGCCCACCCGACGACATCCCTTTTTTCTCCCCTATCAGGAACGCTGGATCCGCGACGAATCCCGGCTGAAAATCATGGAGAAATCCCGGCAAATCGGGATGACCTGGGCCACGGCCTACCGGCTTGTCCGTCGGCACGCCGATCGCCGGCAGCGGCTCGATTCCTGGGTCGCTTCCCGGGACGAGATTTCGGCCAAGCTCTTCCTCGAGGACTGCAAGTCCTTTCGGGACATCCTGCACACGGCGGCGCAGGACTTCGGCCACACCCTCCGCAGCGATGAGGGACGGGACAGCAGCTATTCCCTCCGCTTCCGCAACCGCACGCAGATCCATTCGCTCTCCTCGAATCCCGACACCCAGGCCGGCAAGCGCGGCACGCGGGTGCTGGACGAGTTCGCCCTGCACCCGCAGGCGGAGCAGCTCTACAGCACCGCCCTCCCGGGCATCACCTGGGGCGGGCAACTGGAAATCCTCTCGACCCATCGGGATGCCGAGCACCTCTTCAATCGCCTGATCCAGGAGGTGCTCCACAACGGCAATCCCAAGCAATTCTCCTACCACCGGGTCACGCTGGAGGACGCCCTGGAACAGGGCCTTCTGCCGCGCATTCAGGAGAAGCTTCCAGCCGAAGACCTGCGGCGGGCGATGACGGAGGCGGACTACTACGAGCACGTTCGGCAGAGCTGCATCGACGAGGACTCCTTCCGGCAGGAGTACCTCTGCTGTCCTTTTCAGGAGGGCAATTCCTTCCTCCCACTCCCGCTGATCCGGGACTGTGAATACGCCGATGGCGAAGCCTGGGAATACGGCCCGTCGGCCATCACACAGGACTGCTACCTCGGCATCGACATCGGTCGGGAACATGACCTCAGCGTCTTCTGGCTCCTGGAGAAGGAAAAGGGCATCGCCCACACGCGCCAGATTCTCTGCGCGCAGCGGATGCGCTTTTCGGAGCAGGAGGCCCTCCTGAAATCCTTCTTCACCCACCCCTCGCTGCGCCGCGTCTGCATCGACCAGAGCGGCATCGGGCGCCAGTTCACCGAACGGGCCATCGAGCATTTCGGCTCCTACCGCGTCGAGGGTATCACCTTCACTTCCGCCATCAAGGAACGACTCGCCTACGAACTGCGACGGGGCTTCGAGCAGCGGCAGCTGAGAATTCCGGCCGAGCGCAGCATTCGGGACGACCTGCGCTCCGTCAAACGGGAGACCACCTTCGCCGGCAACATTCGCTTCTCGGCCGAGCGGAACAAGAACGGCCATGCCGACCGCTTCTGGGCCCTGGCCCTGGCCTGGCACGCCGGACAGAGTCCCACGGCCGCCTCATTTTCCCATTTCACCCCCATTCCCTGGCACCAGTCCCGCCATTCCTGGAGGGGAAGTCTTTAAGCCTATGAAATATTCTTCGCAGATTTCCGACGGCCGCATCGCGCATTCCCTGCGCCTACGGTTCAATCCCATTCGGCAGCTGAATCCCGAAACCCTGTCGCACATTCTCGACAGCTTTTCCTCGGGATACCTGAAACCGGCAGCCCTCACCTGGGAATCCATCGAGCGGCGGGACGATATCCTCCAGGGCGTCGCCGCCAAGCGCAAGAAGTCCGTCGCGCGCCTCCCCTGGGAAATCCTAAGCATCGACCACTCGCCCGAGGCCATGAAGCAGAAGGAGGCCCTGGAATATTTTTACAACAATCTCCGGGCGACCCATGCCTGTGACCGCAACATCTGCGGCGGCTTCGCCCTGCTGGTCAAGCAGATGATGGATGCCGTCGGGAAGAAATACGCCGTCCACGAAATCGTCTACCAGGAGCCGACAAAAAATGCCTCCGGAGACTTTCTCCTCTCCGCCGAATTCCGCTTCGTCCCGCTGTGGTTCTTCGAAAACCGCCGGGGGCATCTGCAGTTTTTGGAGCAGGAGGGCGCCCTGGAAGGCGTCGCTCTGGAGCCCGGCTCCTGGATGGTGACGCACGGGGACGGATTGATGGAAGCCTGTTCCATCGCCTACCTCTTCAAGCACCTCCCTCTACGCGATTGGCTGGTCTACTGCGAGCGCAATGGCATGCCCGGGGTCAAAGGGGTCACCAATGCTCCGCCCGGAACCGAGGAATGGGAGAGTGCCAAGTCCGCCGTCGAATCCTTCGGTGCCGAATTCAATGCCCTGATGACGGTGGGGACGCAGATCGAAGCCATCGACCTCAGCAGCCGCGGCGAGCTGCCCTATCCCCCTCTGGTCGACCGCATGGATCGGGCGATGTCGGCCCTGTGGCGCGGCTCCGACCTCACCACCCTGTCCCGCCAGGCCGGCACCGGTGCTTCCCTCCAGGGCGATGAATGCATCCTGCTGGAGGAGGACGATGCCTGTACGATTTCCGAAACGCTCAACCAACAGGTCGATGTCCCGGTGCTGCGCTACCTCTTCGGTGAAGGGCCGGTCAAGGCCTATATCCGGCTCGTGCCCAAGACCCGTCGGGATCTACAGGCGGAAATCCGCCTTTACCGCGAGCTCTACGACATGGGGATTTCCCTCTCCGCGGAAAAAATGCGGGAGCACTTCGGCATCCCCATTCCCGGAGAGGGCGAAATCACCCTGAAAAAATAGGAGGCGAGCACCCGATAAATTTCTCATGGACAAGGTTTTACAGGGAATCCCGTGGCCCGAGGCCACTTCGACCGCCTCGGCGGCCCGGCGCTGGCTCCGACTCAGTGCCTACGGCCATTATCCCCATCCGCAGGGGCTACAGTGCATCGACCGCGCCGCCGCCCAGGCGATGGTGGAGCACTTCAAATCCTTCCGCGGGCGTCTGCGGCGCCGCTTCGGCGGCCTGCCGGTCTACATCGGCCATCCGGACGACCCGCAGCTCCGCCAACAGCCAGGGCATCAGGATACCCGCGCCTACGCGTGGATTCAGAACCTGGAGGCCCGGGAGGACGGGTTGCACGGGCTTGTCAAATGGTCGGATGCTGGCCTGGAGCTCCTCCGCAATGCCTTTTTCAAGTTCCTCTCCCCACGTTGGGAGATGCAGGCCGTCGGGCCCGGGCAATTCAGGCCCATCCGCCTCCTGTCCCTCGGCCTCACCAATCACCCCAACATCCCGGGCGATGCGATTGCCAACCAAGAAGCGAGGGAGGGAGAAGCACCGGCACCCGACACCCGAGAAGAGGCCTCTCGAGAAAAGGTTTTCCAAGAAGAGGATATTCGAGAGAAGACTTCCCTTTCCCGAAAAAAGGATTTTCGAGAAGAGGCTTCCCGAGAGAGGGCCCCTGAAATCTCTCCCGACCCTCCGGCTTCGGCCGACGACACACCCAGGGAAGAAATGGAGAATACACCCAGGGAAGGGACGGAAGGCACGCTTAAGGAAGGGATGGAGGGCATACTTAGGAAAGACGCGGAGACTTCCGCGGAGCTCGAGCATTTTCTGGCCCAGGGCCTGAACGGAGGACACATCCTGCCCAACGAATGCACCGTATGGGCCCGCCGCTACGGCGAGGATCCGGAAAGGGCCGGCGAGGAGATGCGGGCCCAGCAGCACGGACTCCACCTTCAAGCCCACAGCGCTTCGCTCCAGGGGGCCCATCCATCGGCCGCTTCCCGGGAACAGCTCCTCTCCCACGTTCACCGGCGCATTCGGGACTTCGGCGAGAGCTACACCGAGGCCTGGGCCGCCGTACGCCAGTCCCATCCCCAGCTCTTCTGAAAAAAACCTTTTTTATCTCATCACCATGAAAATGAAATCCATACCCATCATCTTCTCCAACATCGCCGGCGAGACCCATCGCTCGCACATCACCTACCGGGCCGGCGAGGCCATCACGCGCTACCGCCTCGTCAAGCTGTCTCCGGATGGAACGGCGGTCAGCGTCGCCGGAGCCGCTGATCGACCCATCGGCCTGTCCACCGACGAGGCCGCTTCGGGCGAGAACCTCGACATCGCCCTGCTCAGCTCCTCCGACACCCTCACGGCCCGGGCCGGCGGCAGCCTCCAGACCGGAGACATCCTGGTTCCGGCCACCGAGGGCCGCGTCAAGGCCCTGCCCACCACCGCCGGCAGCTACAGCCAGATCGGCATCGCACTGCGGCCAGCCGTCAGTGATGCCCTGGTCGAGATCATGCCCTGCGCCCCCTGTCTATACACGATCAGCGGCAATTAACCCTTTCAATATACCCATATGATGAATCTCTACGAAAAACTTCCCCGTGACGACGGGCTTCAGGACTACGGTACCGTCTGCGCGGCCAATGAATCGCGCTTCAATGCGAGCCATTACTCGGAACCCCTCACCGCCTTCACCGTGGGCTGGAAGGATCCCGAGCACCTGGCCGAACTGCTGGACTTCATCGCGCCGCCGATTCCCGTCGCCCGGCGATTCGAGTTCAAGGTTGCCGACAACGGCGAGGCCTTTCTCTCCGAATCCGACGACATTCGGGCCATCGGTTCCGCCTTCAAGCGCATCGAATTCAGCGGCAGCTCCGTCACGGCCAAGACCTTCAACAAGGGCCTGACGATCCGGGTCGACCACGACGACGTGGCCGGCGATGACTGGCGGGAGCGCTATGTCCAGCTCCTGCTGCAGCGGCTCTACCGGAATGAATTGCGTCGGGCCATCGCGGCCCTGGAGGGCAGCGCCATTTCCCTCAGCGCCAGCTACGTCTGGAGCCCCAGTACGGGCACGCCCAATCCCGATGCCAACATCCGAGCCGAACTGGCCGCGGCCGCCGAGCTCACCGGTGTCCGGCCAAATCGGCTTATCATCGGCGAAGGGGCCTGGGACCTGCGCTCGGATGCCTACGACCACCAGGACAACGCCGGCTCGCAGCGCTCGGCTGGACTCAGCCCCACCGAGCTTGCCCAGAAGCTCTTCGTCGACGAGGTGAGGGTGATCCGGGCGCGCTACCAGGGCAGTGCGAGCAAGGATACCCTGCTTGGAAATACGATCTACGCCTTCCAGTCCCAGAACGGGATCCTAAAGGACGAGCCCTCCAACATCAAGCGCTTCGTCACGCCGGTGGACGGCCACAGTCCCTTTCGGGTCTACCTGGAGGAACACAGCAAGTTCAGCGACCTCAGCGTCGAGCACTACAGCCACATCCTAATCACCTTCAACCAGGGCATCCGCAAGCTCAGCGTTGCCGCCACCTAGGGACCGTCCGGCCTCCGATCGCTGCCATGGCCCCCTTTGCTCCGCAAAGGGCGGCGTTCCGCCGGAACGCCGCGGTCGGGCCCCCCCCGCGGGGGCGGGGGGGGGCGGCGGGGCAAAGCAGCCAA
>JAITKE010000077.1 GCA_031278595.1 Puniceicoccales bacterium | reverse complement strand
CATCATTACCGAAGGCCCGTCTTTCTTCCTCCGGCCACTGAGGCCGAATGGAAGGCTGGATTGTCTGAGGTCTCTGTTCTCCATTGGCATCCAGGGGATCCCAGCCAAAAATCGCTCTCATTTCCTGCCGTGCACGGCGCAGCAGGGTAGCCGGAAACCCATAGCGATCGAGCAAAACGCCGTAGAAAAACGCCAGCCGGAGATTTTCGGGATTATTCAGAGTCCGATGGGCGACATTTTGGGTGACAAAACTTCTCAGGGCTTCCGGATCGATCTCCAGGCTTCTCTCGTCCAGGGCTCTGGAGAGATCTGCCCGGGTAAACTCGGAACCCAAGCCGAAATGCCGCTCGATGTACGTAAACTCCTCCGGCGTATCGACGGTCTGGTAGATCATCTGGTCGCGTTCGATGATCTGGTTCACCCGGTAGGCGCTTCCCCGGCGGGCGAGTTTGACCGTCACGTCCGGACGCTCCCGACCCGGGGCATCACTGAGCCGGTCCCTATGCTCCGGATGCTTCTCGAGGAAAGATTCCAGCGCCTTCCGGGCCACGCTCGACTGCGGCGTATAGGCCAAAATGACTCCATCTATGTCATAACTGAAGGCCGAAGCCACCGCCGATCCGCCGAGATAAATTCCCCACATCACCTGTTCCCACTTCATCATAATAACTTTCCTACTCTGTCCAATTCTCGGCGACGGAAGCCGCCATTGAAAGGAGAGTTTTACATCTTTTACTTCAATACACAATGGCTAAAATAGTAAAATGAAAAATATTTTCCGGACAGGGTGAAGAAACCCCCTATTTCACAATTTTATGTTGACATCTCGGGAAGAACATCATCTAATGTCAGAAGTATATCCGTAGAGCTCTGCTCTGGGGAAAAAAGAATCACAGTACAAACCATATGAATAAAAAGTTAACGAGCAGTATCGCGGCGGGGCTTTTGTCCGCCGGGTTTCTGGGCGCGGAGGGCGGCTTTTCGGTACCCCCTCTATCGCTGAGCAGCAGTCTCAGTTTCCAAACCGAGGATGTGGAGCGCGGTCATAAGCAGGGTCAGCAGGTCTTCTCGCCCAATGTCCGGATTTCCGTCTCGCCCCTCGAGGGTCTCGAGCTCTACTTCCGCAACAAGAACTGGTTGGGGACCAAAAAATCCGTCCATAACCGGCACGACCTCACCCTAGGAGCGTCCTACGAAGTCACCGAGATATTCACCGTAGACTTCGGTTTCACGACCCGTCTATGGAGGAATATAAGAGGCCAGTACGACAGGGATATCCAGGCCATCGATAAGGCACTCCGGGCCGCTCAGACAGTGACACTTCCAACTGGTACTAATCCACAGGGCAACCGAACGCTAGCTCGACTAAGAGACCTGGACACGGCGGCCTTAGCTCTTAGGAGATTTAGAGACACCACAGGACTTCACCCAGAAGCAACCGTACCGCTTTTAGAGAGGAACGCAGTTGGATTGCGACAGATAATAACGACGGCCGCCGGAGCAAATCCCGCCGCAGCCCTAGAGGCACTGAACGTACAAGACCCAACTGCCGCTGCGGGAACTAACGTCACAGCTCCGCTTTTCATGGACCATCTTTTGGATCCACTGGTAGCCGCCAATGGCACGCCGGTGGGCAGGTTGTTTGGAACGGAGGACATGAGCAGTGCGAAGGCCATGGGGATCAAAAGACACGGCTACGAGATCTATCTGGGAGCAACGGCCAACGGATTGTTGGATCAGCCCCTGGATCTGTCCCTCTACTACACCTACGGTTTCACGGAGAGAAGAAATATCATCGAAGCCAAGGGAAACTACTTGCTGGATCTATCCACTTTCGGAGTAAATGGCTTTTCTCTGGACATCGGCGCCGGTTTCGGCTGGGATAAGAAAACCAGGCCCTGGGGCATGAAAAAGAATGTGGCCCAACTACTGCTATGGAACAACCAAGGCATGAAGAAATCCTCCGTCTACTGGAATCTCAGCACAGCATTGGTCTACGACATCACCCCCAACTGCGCCGCCAAAATTGGCGTGGAGTATCAGGGTCTGGCTAAGAAGAAGTCCTGGCCCTACGAAAAACATCGAAACCACGTTTGGTTTACCACCTCCTTTGATTGCAACTTTTAAGAGACGAAGCGAAAACTCCATTTCCCAAAATTCTCATAAAAGGCCGACCCTCCTTAGGGAGGGTCCTTTTTTAGGATGAATCAGAAAACCCAGAGACAAAAAAAGATTCGAGGAAAAAAAATTCGAGAAAGGTCGGAGAAAGAAACCAAGGAATACGTAAGACAGACTAAGACAAGGTAGGGAAGAATCAGAGCAGCTAGCCTACAAACAGAAAACCCTTCCAACCCCGGCGAAATCCAAGAGTAAGAAAGGATAAAATCAACCTCAAAGCCCCATTGTAAAAAACCTTGACAGGAGGCGTTCTCATCAACAGAAGATCAGAAAATTCGGTCATAAAAGCCGAGTAAACCACAAAAACCTATGAACAGAAAAATCTTATGCTCAGCCTTGGCCATGGGGACGGCTTCGGCGAGCTTTCTAGGGGCCGAGGGCGGTAGCAACGCCGACGAGGTCAATCCCGCCAGCACGGACGAATTGCCCGTATTGATCAGCAGTAATCTGCGTTTCGATGCAGACGACACCACCCTTGGATATCGAGAAAAAAAGAAACAACCCTACTTCACGACAGACATCACTCTTAGCAAATCGCTTGGCGATAGGAGCAAGCTTTACATCGGTAACGAGAACAATGTCTACACAAGGGAAGCCGGCAACAACGCCTATAACTTCTATGGGGGAGTAGCCTACGACTTCAAAGAAGACATCCCTCTAGCCCTAGACCTGCGCTACACCCACATCCAACTCGGAGGGGATCGCCAAGCAACCCGAGCCGCCGGAAAAAAGACCTACAGGCATGTGGTTCGTTTACAGATCAAGGGCAATGTGATTCTAAAGCCCAATCTATCCTACACCCGAAACTTCACGATAAAGAGGGACAACATCAAATTGGGCCTAGGGCATAATTTCGACCTGGCCGCCTCAGGCCTGAGCGGATTTTCTCTGGCCCCATCGGCCCATTTCGGCTGGGCGCGAACGACGAGGCCAAGCGGTAAAAATGGTCTTTTCAGTACCGGTGGAGACTTGGCAGGCAAGGAGAGATCCGGACCCTACTGGGGCGCCGGAGCGGACCTGGGCTATAAGTTCAGCGAGAATCTATCGACGACGGTGGGGGTGAATTGGCAGGGCATCAGCCGTAAGAAGCATTTTCTCTACGACGGGAAGAAGAACGCGGTCTGGGTCTCGAGCTCCATCGACGTCAGCTTTTAGCCCGTTTTTCCCCAGGAATTGTTCCTTCCCTCTAAACAGGAAGCCTCCGAACAGCACGGGGGCTTTTTCATTTTACCCCGTAGATCCTTCTCATTTTCTAAGGATTTGAGAAGAAAAAAGAGAAGAGAAGAGAAGAGAAGAGAAGAGAAGACAGTTTTTAGAGCTCGTCTGCTTTCATCAGAAGTAGCGCAACGCCGCCGGGGACTTTAGGAGTTTCGCTTGGGTCAGGGGGTCGCCGCAGGAAGGGCCGCCGCTTCAGCGCGAGGGCTTAGTGCGGGCGTTTTGGTGCGGGCGCCGCCTTGGTGAGGGAAGGGGGAGGAGCGGCATAGCCGCTCCTTTCTCTTCCCTCACGGCCCGCGAAGCGGGCCAGGGCCCGAAGGGCCCCAAGGCGGCGGCCCTGGGAAAAACTTCGGAACAAAGGGAGAAACGGCAGAATTCAAGGAAGGCGCATCCAGAAATCACAGCGGAACTTGACAAAGGAGACCAAAGGGCAGTTTTGGAAACGCTATGGAAATTTCAAACTTTCTGAAAGAACTGGTCGAGGCATCGTCGCCGTCGGGCTACGAGTTCGAGGCCCAGCGGGTCATCGACCGGCAGATGTCCTATGTAGCCGAGCGCTACGAGAAGGATGTCCTGGGAAATCGTTACGCCCGATTGAACCCGGAGTATCCCTGCCAGCTCCTGTTCATGGGCCACATGGACGAGCTGGGCTTTGCCATCCACTACATAGACGAAAAGGGCTTTCTCTTCTTCGACCGCATCGGCGGTCACGATCTGAGCATTATCTCCGGCCGACACGTGCGCGTCCTGAGCCGCGAAGGGCCCGTTCCCGGAGTAACCGGCAAGCGGGCGGTGCACCTGATGGACGAGGAGGAGCGGAAAAAAGTGCCCAAGATCCACGAGCTTTGGGTCGACATCGGGGCCAAGAGCGACGCGGAGGCCCGGCAACGCGTTCAAATCGGTGACCCGATCGTCTACGCCGACACCCTGGAAGCCCTGAATGGAGAACTGGTTTCCGGCCGTGCCTTTGACGACAAGGCGGGGGCCTACGCGGTAATGGAGTGCCTCCGGCGTCTGGCGGAGGAAAAGGATTCCCTCGACTGCGGAGTGACTGCGGTCGCCAGTGTGCAGGAAGAGGTGGGTGTGCGCGGGGCCACGACGGCGGCCTATCGGATCCATCCAAGGGTGGGGATCGCCGTCGACGTCGGGCACGCGACCGATTTCCCCGGCTGCGAGGCGAAGCGCGATGGCAAATTCTCCCTGGGAGCCGGCCCCCTGATCGCCCGCGGGGGCAATATCAATCCCCTCGTGTTCGAAAAACTCGTCGCCTGTGCCGAGGAGAAAAAAATCCCCTACCAGATTGCCAGCGAAACTTACCCCACCGGCACCGATGCCCGGGCGATCCAGATGGCCCAGAGCGGCATCGCCACGGGACTCGTCAGCATCCCATTGCGCTACATGCACACGCCGGTTGAGACGATGCACCTGGAAGATTTGGAAAATGTCATCCGCCTCCTGAGCGCCTTCGCCCAGTCCCTTCACGCCGAGGATCGGTTCGAGTTTTGAGGGAATGAGGGGTATTTCTTTGGGGCTGGCTTTCGATTCCGAAGGAATCGGCCCGCGCAGCGGGCCCCAGAGGAGTGCCGGGCGAAGGGTGGGGCGGGTGGGCGCCCGGCACTCCTCTGAAAAGCCAGCCCCAAGACAAAGAAATCTATACCCATGGGGAACAGCAGCTATACCCAGAAGGCACGGACCATCTTTCCCCCGGAGCGATTTCCGCATCGAAGCAACCAGCAGAGCCTAGAGAACAAAGTCCAGAGCAGCGCTTTGGAAAACTCCTCTCCTAGCCGTAGCGATTTTTCGCCGCCTTCTGGGCCAGCTGGTAGCGGATTTTCGCCTCCAGGCGCTTGATCTCCTCCGGATCGAGGGAAGCCCGCTCCTCGGCGGCCGCCCGCAGGGCCTCTTCAGCGCGCTTTTGGGCGAGCTCCACGGCGGACAGATCCACCTCCCGCACCGTAATCGCCTGCTCCACCGTCACGACGATACGCTCCTGGGAGACATAGACAAACCCACGGTCGATGACCAGCGACTCCGGCTGCTCTCCCCGCCGCAGGCGCAGCTCGCCCGGGACGAGCAGGGCCAGCAACGGCCGATGCCCGGGCAAGATCTCCATCTCCCCCAGGGCCGAGGGCAGCACCGCCGACTCCACTTCGGTCTCCCGCATCACCCCGAGCGGCGTCACCAGTAAAAATGCCATCAACACAATTTTTCTCCTTTCCTTAACAGCCCCAGCTCCTCGTAGGCACAGCGGGCGAAATTATCGAGCAAGATCACGATCAGGCGCTCCTCATCCGATTTCCAGCGGTCTGGGCCAAAGCGCGGGTGCAGCGGCCCCACAGTCTCCAGGGATTTTGGGGAAAACACCTCAGTTCCCTCTTTTCGGGGAAACGCCTCAACCTCCCCTTTTGGGGAAAATCCATCCGTTCTCTCCTTTGAGGAAAATGCACCGGTAAACGTATTACTTCCCTTCTTTGGGGAAAATCCATCGGTTTCTTTCTCTCGGGAAAACGCACCGACTCCTTCTTTTGGGGAAAATCCATCCGCTCTCTCCTTTGAGGAAAATGCACCGGCTCCCTCCTTTGGGGAAAATGAGTCGATTTCCTCCTTCTCCCGCCAGGTCGACAGGCCCACCGCGTGCTGGTAGCTGATGAAGGGATTGAGGGAAATCGCCAGGAGGGAATCCAGCTTTCGGGTGCCGTATTGCGAGAAAAAGGCCCGCAGCGTATCGCGGGTATCCGGCCAATTCCAGCTGCCGGTGCCCTTCTCATCCCAGGTCTGCCGCATGGGAACCGAGACGATCGCCGGGGATTTTCCTAAATCCTGCAGCGCATGGCGGAAGAGCAGGCGGGCCGCCCATTCCTCGGTCTCGGGCAGATGGCGTTCCCGCAGGTGCTCCGCCATCGCCTCCTCCCCCTCCATCGTCAGCGGCCGCGATCCGGTCAGGATGAAAATCTCCGGAACGGAGGTCAATCCTTGCCCCTTTGCCGCCAGCAGCAGCTCTCTCAGGTAATGGCCGATGGCGCACAGGCCCTCCACGTCGAGGGCATAGACCAGGAGGGCATCGTAGTCCCCCAGAGGCCTTCGGGGCAGAACCTCCTCCAGAAATCCCCAGCGGCGGCAGAGCTCGTAAAGGGCTACGCTGGCCATGGTTTTCGCCTCCGGGGGTAGGTAATCGCATGGAGGGCGCTCCAGGTCCGAAGGGCGCAGAAAACTCTTCTGGAAGCAATCCGTAAAGCCTTCGGCCGTGAAGAACCGCGGCAGCTTCAGGCTATCACAGAGCTCGATGGCCAGGGGTGTCAGGCCGGCGGTGGCCGTAAAAAAGCGGGGCAGGCCCTTCGGCATAAAAACTTCTCCCTTCATCTCCCTCGCTGTCACACAGTTGGGTCATTCGACATAAAAATCCCTCTCTTCATCGCCTTCGCCGCTATACAATAGGCTATCCGATATAAAACTCTCCTCCTCATCACCCCATCTCCTTTACCGCTACACAGTTAAGTCACCCGGCATAAAAGCTTTCTCCCTTCGTCCCCTTCGCCGTCACACAGTCAGGACACTTAGCATAAAAACTTTTCCATCGTCCTTCGCCGCCACACGGTTTGGAGAAACTAGGCGCCCTTGGACGCCTTCAGCACCGAGGCCAGGGAGCCCTTCATGTAAAAATCGTTTTCCGGCACCTCGTCCAGCTCGCCCTTCAGGATTCGGTCGAAACCGGCGACGCTCTCCTGAGTCGACACGTACTGGCCCGGAATGCCGGTGAAGGCCTCGGCCACGTGGAAGGGCTGGGAGAGAAATTTCTGCACCTTCCGCGCCCGGGCCACCGTCAGGCGATCCTCCTCCGAAAGCTCGTCCATGCCCAGGATGGCGATGACATCCTGCAATTCCTTGTAGCGCTGCAGGATCGCCTGGACGCCGCTGGCCACGCGAAAGTGCTCCTCCCCCACGATCTTGGGATCCAGGGCCTTCGAGGTCGAGGCCAGTGGATCCACGGCCGGGAACAGCGCCAGGGCCGCGATGCGCCGGTCCAGCACCAGAGTTGAATCCAGATGGGCGAAGGTGTGGGCCGGTGCGGGATCCGTCACGTCGTCCGCCGGCACATAGACCGCCTGAAAGGAGGTGATGGAGCCCTCCTTCGTCGAGGTGATGCGCTCCTGCAGCTGGCCCATTTCCTGGCTGAGGGTCGGCTGGTAGCCCACCGCCGAGGGCGAGCGTCCCAACAGCGCCGACACCTCGGAACCGGCTTGGGAGAAACGGAAGATGTTGTCGATGAAGAGCAGCACATCCTGGTGCTCCTCATCCCGAAAGTACTCGGCCACCGAAAGTCCGGCAAAGGCCACCCGCATGCGGGCCCCGGGCGGCTCATTCATCTGGCCGAAGACCAGGGCCACCTTCGACTGGGCCGGATCCGTCGCGTGGATGATCCCCGAGGCGCACATTTCCTGGAAAAGGTCTTTACCCTCCCGGGAGCGCTCGCCGACGCCGGTGAAGACCGAAAATCCCCCGTGGGCCGAGGCGATGTTGTGGATCAGCTCCGTGATGACCACGGTCTTGCCCACGCCGGCCCCGCCGAAGGCGCCGATCTTCCCTCCCCGCACGAAGGGGCAGATGAGGTCGATGACCTTGATGCCGGTCTCCAATATCTCGGCGTGGATGCTCTGCTCCACCAGCGCCGGTGCCCGCCGGTGGATGGCGTAATGCTTTTCCGCCATCACCGGGCCCCGCTGGTCGATGGGCTCACCCAGCACATTGAGGATCCTTCCCAAAACCCCGCGGCCGACCGGCACCTGAATCGGATGCCCGAGCCGGCGCACCGGCAGGCCCCGCGCGCAGCCATCCGTCGAGGCCATCGCGATCGTCCTCACACAGCCATCGCCCAGCTGCTGCTGCACCTCCAGCACCAGCGCCGCCTGATCCTCCGCCGACGGTGGGACTTCCAGCGCCTCGTAGATGGCCGGCAGTTCTTCGGAGGCGAACTCCACATCCACCACCGAGCCGATGATCGCCACGATTTTCCCCGTTGCCTCTTCCATGATCATTCCTCCATTCCGAGCTGGGCCGTCGACAGCTCCACGATCTCGTTCGTGATGGTCGTCTGCCGCACTTTGTTGTACTCCAGATTCAGCTCCTTCGAGAGATTTTCCGCATTGTCCGTTGCCGTCTTCATGGCCACCATGCGCGCGCTCTGTTCCGAAGCCTTGGCCTCCAGCAAAATCTGGTAAAGCTGGTACCGGAAGAAGGCATGGGACAATTCCTCCAGCAGCTCGGCGATGCCGGGTTCCCACAGCATCTCCCGCGGATCGGGGCAAAAATCCTCCGGCCTCAGCCGCGAGCGCTGCAGCAGGGCCTCAAATTCCGACTGGAAGTCCCGCATCGGTAGGACGCGCTGCAACACCGGGGTCTGCAGCAGGGTGTTTACGAAGCTCGGGAAGAGCACTTCCACCGTATCGATGCGTTTTTGGAGATAGGCCTGAGCCAGGCCCTCGCCGATGGGCCGCAGCTCGCTGAAGTCCACCCGGTCACTGACGTGAAAACTGGCCAGGAGCTCCCCGCCGGCCCGGCTCACGCACTGGGCTGCCTTTTTGCCAACCGTCATCCAGCGGATGTTTTCCAGCCCTGCCACCGGCCGAAAGACGTTGGTGTTCAGGGAGCCACAGAGCCCGCGGTCGGTCCCCACCAGCAGGATGCCGCGGTGGGTCACCTCCCTTTTCTCGAAAAAGGGATGGGAGATACCCCGCAGCGCCTCCTCCGAGAAGCAGCGCAGCAGCTCAGCCAGGCGGAGGCAGTAGGGCCGCCCGCGCAGCGCCAGGGCCTGGGCCTTCTGCCGCTTGGCCGAGGCCACCAGCTGCATCGCCCAGGTGATCTGGGCCGTACTGCGAACTGCGCGCAGGCGCTGCCGGATTTCCTTTGCACCCTTCATGTCGGACGAGGATTTCCCTGAGTAATCGATCTCCGGCCGGATAGCAATGTTTTTCCACCGCACCGCCCCAGGAAGTCCCCGCGCTGTCCCGGACTCCCCCAGAGAAATTTTGGCCTCGTCTTTGGGGCTGGCTTTGTCCGGAGGGAGGGGACGGCGTCCCCTCCCTCCGGACGGCCCGCTCCGCGGGCCCGATTTCTTTGAAATCGAAAGCCAGCCCCAAAAAGCTCCCAATCCCCATTCCTCCGGAAAGCCCCCGTGCGCCCAGTTACCAGCACCCCCAGGGGCCCAGAAGCCCAAAGTTCCGCAAAGACCCGAAGCGCTAGGGCCGGGGAGGCCGGCGCTGGGGAGAAGAGCCGAAGCTGGGGCCGGCTTTCCAAAGGGGAAAAGCCCGGGAGGGCGGGTGGGAGGCTTTTCCCCTTTGGCCGCCCCCTCGCGGCGCCCCCACCCGCCCGCCCCGCGGCTTACGCCGCGTGGGCACCGCAGGGGGCGGCAGATGCCTCCGGCATCGAAAGCCAGCCCCTAGCCCAATTCCCGACCCCTCTTCCTCCTCCGCCGTGCGTAGATGCCCCGATAGGCCTGCTTCTCCAGGGACATGTAGCGTTCCGCCAAATGGGCAAAGTAGGAAAAAGGCAAACCGATGAGCAGATAAACCAAAGCCACCACTAGGCCGGTGCCGAAGAAATCGAAGCAGGAATTGGCCAGGAGAGTATAGGTCTTAGTCAGCTCCACCATCGTGACCAGCGAGGCCAGCGATGAATCCTTCAGAAGGGCGATGAAGTCATTGGTCATGGGCGGCAGGACGAAGGAAAAGGCCTGGGGAACGATTACGTGGCGCAGGGCCTGGAGCTGGGTCATGCCCAGGGCCCGGGCGGCCTCCATCTGGGCCTGGGGAACCGAGGACAGGCCTGCCCGATAGTTCTCCGCCTCGAAGGCGGAGTAGTTCAGCCCCAGGGCCAGCACCGCGGCCCAAAAGGGCGGCAGGGAAATGCCGATGAAGGGCAGGCCATAGAAGATGAAGAAGAGCTGGATCAGCAGCGGGGTTCCGCGCAGGAATTCGATCCATAGGAGAGCCAGCCAGCGGATAACGACCGGTGCGTAGAGCCGCAGCAGGGCCAGCAGGAGGCCCAGCAGCACCGCGATCCCCATCGAAACGACGGAGAGCTCCAGGGTGATCAGCGCCGCCTGGCCCAGCAGGGGCAAAAATTTCCGGTAACGCTCGGTGAGCTCCCGCCAGCACGTGGGAGGCTGGACGTTTTCCAGAAATTGCCGGTAGCCCGGGACGGACGCTAGTTCCGGAACCGGTTCCTCCGCCAGTCCCAGCAGCTGGCAGAAGGGTTTTTGACAGAGCCCCCAGTGGCGCATGATGGCCCAGAGGCTGCCGTCGGCCTTCATCTCCTCCAGGGCTTGGTTGATCTGCTCCAGCCATTCGCCATCCTCGGCCCGCAGCGCCATGACGTACTCCAGCTCCCCCACCGCCTTCTCGATCACCCGCGTATCCGGCTGGATCGAGCTGTGGTAGAGCACCCCCGGGCTATCCATCAGGATGGCGTCGATCTGCCCGCGCTTGAGGTCGAAAAAAACCTCGTATTCGTCGGTGTAGTACAGCACCTTGATCCCGGGATAGGCCGCCAAGAGCTCCTGGGTGCCCGCATCCGGGATGAGGCCCAGACGGCGCCC
The DNA here is from genome assembly GCA_031278595.1 of Puniceicoccales bacterium. Lineage (GTDB taxonomy): Bacteria > Verrucomicrobiota > Verrucomicrobiia > Opitutales > JAIRLG01 > JAIRLG01. Next base: position 677 of record JAITKE010000077.1, on the reverse strand, counting down.
CTGGGCCGTGGCCAGGCTGACGATTGTTTCCTCGTCCTTCCGGACGACCAGCTGGCGCGTTCCGCGGAAATAGGGCCGGGTAAAGATCACCCCGGGCATCGGCCGTTCCGGAGCCACAATGCCGTTGATCACGACGTCGTAGAGCCCGCGGCGCAGACCCGGGATCAGGTTGTCCCAGTCATTGATGCAGAAGCGCTCCTGACAGCCCAGGCGTTTGGCCACTTCCCGAATCACATCGGCCTCCATCCCGCTGACCTGCTTTAGGGACTGCTTCCAGGAAAAAAACGCATAGGGCGGCCCGCTCTCCGGATTCGAGGCCCAGCGCAGTACCCTTGGGCCCGATATTCCCGCCGCCATCAGCGGCCCCCCCAGCAGCACAGTCATGGAGAAGAAAAGGATCTGCCTGGCCATTAGCTCATAGATGGAATGCCGATGTCCGAAGGATGCGCGAACTTATCACCTCGTCCGCGCTGTCAACAGGAGAAAATAGTCATTTTCCCTCCCGAGGCAAAAGGGAAATTTTTTCCGGCCCAAAGGGGAAAATTTTTCGAGCTAAAAGGGAAAGTTTTTCGGCCTGTTTCCCATTTCTGGGCGCAGCCGTTGGGCGCAAGGGCCCGTCCTGCCCGGGGCCGGCTTTCGATGCCGAAGGCATCGCCGCCCCCGCGGCGCCCACGCGG
>JAITKE010000072.1 GCA_031278595.1 Puniceicoccales bacterium | reverse complement strand
GGGATTAATGATTCCAGCTCTACGTTCTTGTACCTAGACCCAGGTTCTCATGAACTGCTCTTGGTACTTGGGTTGCAGGGTACACCCTACATAACGCTTCAACGAGGAATCAACCATTGCGATGGTTTGCGCGACAGTACAAAGCTTTGGCCAATGCGTCATTATGAAAAATTCATTGAACTTTTTCACCAAAAGTATCCGTCGATCAAGATCGTTCAACTGGGGTATTCTTCAAATACCTGCGCGTCGATTCCCGGCATCGACATCGATCTCGTCGGCAAAACTTCATTGGGCGAATTGGCGGTGGTCCTCAAACATGCCTTATTTCACCTGGACGGAGATGCCGGGATGGTACATATAAAAAAATTTCTCAATGGCCGGTCGATTGTGCTCTTCGGAACGACGTCGGCCGAAATGCTGGGATATCCGGAAAATATCAATATCACCGGCGATGGGTGCCACAGCTGGTGCGAATGGGTCTCCAATGATTGGCACAAAACCTGCTTGCGTGGCTTTGCCGAAGCACCCTGCATGACCTCCATTACGCCCGAAAGTGTACTGGAAGCCGCGGATAGCCTGCTGCGGGAGCGAAAGAATTATTCCTATGCCCTAGAAAAAAAAGAGGACGTCGATGAGGATATTGTCCCTCACATCCTCCGGCATTATCCGAATCCCAAAGCTAAAATCGTCGACATCTTCAATCGACAAGGCCTGACGCTTGCCCGGACCTTGCGCAAAACCTTTGCCGACATCACCGTCTTTGACCTGAATTTTCAGTTCGATTCTTTCGCGGATGCCAAGGCGGAGGGATTGCAGTTGGAGTATGGCTGCCTTTACAATGTCGCCATGCCGGATGACAGCAGTGACGTGGTCATCTGGCAGAACGGTGATCCCTCGGTAACACAACTCCGTTATGTTTTGAAGGAATTATTTCGCATCCTGAAGCCGGAGGGATGCCTCCTCATCTCCGGTGTGAGCTTCTGTCCGGAAGATCTTGAGGCCTTCGGCATCGAAATGGGCGAGGGAAAATTCTCTCCGGAGGCCGTGAGCGTTTTTAGGAAAAAACTGGGATGAGGCCCAGAATTTGAGGCTTGTGTTCCAGGAGGAGCTCCATCCGGAAGACCTTGAGACCTTCGACATCGAAAATTTGGGGCTTGAATTCCGGGAGCGGCTGGTGGCGAGACCCAGAATCGAACTGGGGACACAAGGATTTTCAGTCCTCTGCTCTACCGACTGAGCTATCTCGCCAGGACAGGGTGTCGAGGGAGGCAAATGCTCCTGGGAAGTCAATGATTTTAGGGCGGAGGGGGATGGGGAGTATGGGAAGTGATTGGGTTTGTTTTTGGGCAGAGTTGGCTTGTTTTTTTGGGGCTGGCTTTCGATTCCTATGGAATCGGGCCCGCGGAGCGGGCCGCGGCGGAAAATGCCCCGCAGGGGCATTTCTCCGCCGCAAAGCCAGCCCCACACAAAAACCACCCCTCGACCCGAACCTTCGCCGAACCGAGATATTCACCACCCCGAGGCCCATCTCCTAAACCGAGCCTTCGCCGACCAATCCCTTCATGCCGATCCATCCGCCGTCCGTCGGCATCCGGCGTACGGCAGCCAGAAGCTTTTCTCGCCCCAACATTTCCCCTTGAAAGCCTCCGGAGATCGACTGAATCGGGTCCGGGGCAGCCGGCGGAGAGCCAATCGGCCGAATCCTAGAGAACCATCAGCCAAAGCCATGTCGCATCACGAGGTCCGTATGGAGGAGATCATCCAGCTCTGCCGGCGGCGGGGCTTTCTCTTCCCGTCGTCCGAAATCTACGGCGGCCTGGCCGGCTTTTTCGACTACGGGCCACTGGGTTCCCAGATTCGGAAGAACATCAAGGACCTCTGGTGGCGCTCCATGACGCAGCTGCGCCCGGACATCGTCGGCATCGACACCGCCATCATCCTGCACCCGCAGGTCTGGAAGAGCTCCGGCCATGTGGACGGCTTTTCGGACCCGATGGTGGATTGCCGGATCTCGAAGATGCGCTACCGGGCCGACCAGCTATTTTTTTCCAGGGTTGTGGTGGAAGGTGAGACGATCGGCCATGTATCGGTGCTGGAAGAGGCGGACATGCAGGCCCGGGCGGAGGAAGAGGCCAAGAAGCTGAAGCGCCGGCTCGCCAAGCAGGGGGAACTGGAGCCGGTTCGGCTCCTGCCCTACACCGAGGCCCGGGAGGAGGAATACGCCCTAATCCCCTCACCGGTGACCGGAGAGCCGGGGAGCCTCACGGCCCCACGGGCCTTCAACCTCATGTTCCAGACCCGGGTCGGAGCCCTGGAGGACACGAGCTCCGTCGCCTATCTCCGGCCGGAAACCGCCCAGGGGATTTTCATCAATTTCAAAAATGTCCTGGACTCGACGCGGCTCCGACTCCCCTTCGGCATCGCCCAGATCGGCCGTTCTTTTCGCAATGAGATCACGCCGAGGAACTTCAGCTTCCGCTCCCGGGAGTTCGAGCAGATGGAGCTGGAGTTCTTCATCGACGACTCGGAGGAGGCCTGGAAGCACTGGCATGCCTATTGGATCGAAGAACGTCTGCGCTGGCATCGATCGCTGGGCCTCCGGCCGGAGTTGTTGGAACTTGAAGTCCATCCTAAAGAAAAACTGGCCCACTACTCTCGTGCCTGTACCGACATCAGCTTCCGCTATCCCTTCGGCGTGCAGGAATTGGAAGGCATTGCCGCCCGGGGAAACTTCGATCTCCGGCGGCACCAGGAGGCCTCTCGGGTATCGCTGGAGTACTTCGACGAGGCCACCCACCGGCGCTTCCTGCCGCACGTCATCGAACCGGCCCTCGGGGTCGACCGGCTCTTCCTGGCCCTGCTCTGCTCGGCCTACGACGAGGATGAGGTGGAGGGGGAGAGGCGCCAGGTGCTGCACCTGCACCCGGCGGTCGCACCCCTCAAGGCCGCCATCTTCCCGTTGCTCAAAAATAAGCCGGAGCTGGTCGCCATGGCGGAGGGGCTTTATCGGCGACTGCAAAAAAAATGGCCGGTGGCCTACGATGCTTCCGGGGCCATCGGCCGCCGCTACCGCCGGATGGACGAGATCGGGACTCCCTTCGGCATCACGGTGGATTTTCAGTCCCTGGCGGACGCGACCTTCACCCTGCGGGAGCGCGACAGCACCCGCCAAACCCGTCTTCCGGAGGCCGAGCTCATGGCCGCCATCGACGCCGGGCTGGAGTTCTAGAGGGTGTCGTCAAATCAGGCGGCAACCTTTTCCTCTTGTTCCACAATTCATCTGATAGGTCCTATCTCCTATGTGTCCTCTTTTCCATTCCCTCTCTTTCCCCCTTTGTTAACTTTTTATTTGACGACACTCTCTAGGACCATCCGCCGGCCTCGGTTAGAGGGCCGTCCACCGATCTCGGAGCAGAGCTGCGGCTGAGGTGGAGGGCGTGGAGATCGCGAGTGTGGCGATTGGGGAAATGTCGAGTATCGCTGGGGTGTCTCCGTTTTGTATCGCTGTGTATCTTTGTTTTCACACCTCTGTTTTTTCCGAGTATCTTTGTTCTGAAGATTCCGAGTAGCTCTGTTTTCCTACCGCTGTTTTTCCCTGCTTTTTCCTGCCTTCCTGCTTTTCCTGCCGGCTTTGCCGGGAAGCCAGGATGGACATCCTGGCCTTCCCGGCGGCCCGCGGAGCGGGCCCGATGCCGGAGGCATCGAAAGCCGGCAGGGGGCCGGAGGGCAGAAGAGCCAACCAACAGACGGAAGGGCCGGCAGACAGGAAGGCCGGAAGGCAGGTCCCCGAAGGCCCGGGATGTTCCTTACTACCCCTTTCCCGTTCCCCATTCCCTCTTTCTCCCTCGGCCCCTGAAGTCAAGCGGGGAAGACCCCGAAGGCCCGGGCGTTCCCGTTGCCCCTTTTCGCCCTTACTTCCTGAAGTTTACGGCAAAGCCATCTTCCCGAAGTGATTTTCCGTTGACCCGGGGGAGAATTCCCCCTTCTTTCACCGCTGAAGACGGAAGCATGAAAGCGCCTTACAAGTGCCTGATCACGGGGACACACGGCTGCGGGAAGTCGACGCTGGCCCATCGCATCTGCTCGGAACTGAAGCGCCAGGGGCATAACGCCATCGTCATCAGCGAAACGGCCCGCGAATGCCCGTTTCCCATCAACAAGGGCCAGACCCTGGACTCCACGCTCTTCATCGCGCTGCGCCAGGCGGTCAAGGAGCTGGAGGCTGTGGCCCACGGCTATACCCACCTCGTCCTCGACCGTGGGGTTCTGGACTCCTTCGTCTACTCCGCAGCGACGCGGCCGGGTCCGATTTCGGAGCTCGAAAAGGCGATTCAAGGGGCCCTCGCCACCTGGTCGCAACAGGGGTACAATCAGGTCATCTTTCTCCGCTGCGACTCGCGCGACGCTCCACAGGCGCTTCAGGCGGATGGGGTTCGCGAAACAGACCTGGCTTTCGCGCGGAAGATCGACGAGCTTTTCGAAAATTTCATTACCCCCGCCGCCTTTAGAAATTTTTCTTCGCTGAGCTATTCGCAGGCCCTGGGCTGCCGCATCTCGGTCGAGGCGAACGGACAAATTTTTCTACATCATGAACATTGATCTCATTCCGCAGTTGCTGGCCTGGGTTTTTAATCCCTACGCCTGCTGGGTCGCCGTCGTCTGGTCCCTCATCGGTTCCTACTTCAACGCGACGATGCGCATCAAGCTGAGCTACATCATCTGGCTGCCGAGCAATATCTATCTCGTGATCTACAACATCCGCATCGGCCAGAGCGCCCAGGGGGTTTTGTTCAGCTTCTACCTCTTCTTCAACCTGATCGGGCTGAAAAATACCTTCGGCTCCAAGGGCAGCCGATAGACCAAAGCTCAATCCTCTCTCCAGCTTTCCAAAGTCTCTCTTTCGCTTTCCCCTCAAGGGAAAGCCCTCTGCCGGACTACGTGGGGTTCCGGGAAGCTTTCTGCTCGGAGTGCCTTGGAAGGTCTTTCACCCCGTCGAGGACTCGGTTCCAAACGGAGGACAAGCTGCCAAGATAGCTCTCCCTAGAAGGGGAAAAAAGAGGGGCGGAAGGAAAAGGGGAAGTTTTGCAGGTCTGAATAGGATTTTTAAAAAATTTTACACTTTTTTAACTTTCGGTCTTGATTTCCGCGAAATCGATTCTAGGATGCCTTGCCTTACCGTAAGGTAGTACGGTTTAGTTAGGGGAGCGCGAGTCG